>JBDSGY010000059.1:0-4855 GCA_039918755.1 Steroidobacteraceae bacterium | reverse complement strand
CCGCGCAGCTCGCCGCCAATCTCCACCAGGTGCGAACTGAAACCGTAGCGGAGCAGTTGCTGCGAGACGAGATCGACGGCCAGTCCCTTGGCGATGGCGCTGCAGTCCAGTTCAAGTCCGCCGGGTTGCCAGGCGCGATGCGCTGCCGGTTCGAGCAGCAGACGCTGCCAGCCACCGCGCGCGCGCAGCGCGTCGGTTTCGGCACGGTCCGGAACCCGGAAGTCCGGATCGAAGCGCGCGCGATCGGCGCCGAAGCCCCAGCGGCGCACGAGTGCGCCTGCCGTCGCATCGAATGCACCGCCAGTGTCGGCGGCGATGCGCTGCGCCAGCAGCAGCAGATCAAAGAATGGTTCGGGCAGCGTGATGCCGGTGCCGCGCGTGGCGGCATTGAAACGCGACAGGTCCGAAGCCGGTTCCCAGTGGCTCATCTGCCGCACGACGAGCGCAAGCGTGGTGTCGATTGCCACGCGCAGATTCGGGGCCGCGTCGGCAGGCGCATGCACCTGCACCTGCCACGTGGTGCCCATGCTCTCGCCCGCCAGCAGCAGACAATCTTCTGCCGGCGGGACTGCGGGCGCGCGCGCCAACGCTGTAGGAATCACCACCTGACGCATGGTTGGCTGGCCGTTAAGGCGTCGCGACCTCAAGCGTGGCGGTGTACGTCGCGCGACGCGCCGGCGCGTCCACCGTTCCGCCTGGAGCTGCGGCGGGAGTCTCGCCTTCCGCGCGTGGCGGATAGGTTGCGTTCAGCCAGTACATGCCGGCCTCAGGCCAGGTTACGGAGAACCTGCCATCCTTGTCGGCCACGATGCGGATATCACCCAGCTGGTCCCGGTAGCGATTGCCGCCACGGATCACCGTCACTGCGGCGCCGACCGCCGGCTTGCCATCGAACACCAGGCCGAAGCTCGCCTTGTCGCCAGCGACCAGGTCTGTGGGGTGTGAGTAAGCCACCAGCTCGAGCCCGGCGCCGGTGGGCTTGAGCATGGTGTCGGACGGTTTGCCCGAGGTCACGAATACATCGAAGCGCGTCTCGGTGCGGGTGACTGCAACTTCCGTTGCATCGGCGGGAATTTGCTGGCGGATCGATGCCATCGTGCCACGCGCGCGCTTGCTCTCGGTGCCCACCGTGTAGCTCGCAATCGCATTGTCGTTGAGCAGGCTGATGCGCCACGTCCCCGGCTTGTTCAGCTGCACATCGAAGGTGCTGCGGAATTTGCTGGTCGTCTTGTTCTGCGCTGCGACCAGCGTGCCATCCGGCGCATAGATCTTCAGGCCCTCGAGGTCCAGCGCGTTGTGATCGAAGTGGAACAGGTCATCCGAGCCCGCGGCATCCACGGTGACCCACGCGTTGTTGCCCGTCACGTTGGTGGACGAGGGCAGCAGCCAGTTGCGTGCGGCATGCGCGGCCAGCGGCAGCAAGGTCGCGGCGCAGGCCCCGGTGGCGATCAGGCGAAGGCGGGTGCGATTGTTCATGATGCTTCCGTGGGAAATGGGTTCAGGGCAGAAGATTGACGACAACCTTGCCGAGTTCGGACTCTCCCCTCGCCTGGCCGGACTGCGCCGTCTTCGCTGGCCAGGTGAAGGGAACGCGCAGCAGTTCGCGGCCGCCGGCTTCGCGCGCGGCTTCCACCACCAGCTGGTAGCTGCCCGGCGCGAGTCGCGCCAATGCGCCCGTGCTGCTGCTGAAACTGATCTGGTGTTCGCCGGGCGCGCGCGTGGCTGCGGATACGCCGTCGGCCGGCAGCGTCAGTTCGCGGCCACTTTTGCGCCACCAGGTGCGCATGTCCTTCAGCCATTTTGCGCCTGCGTTCTCGCGCTTCTTCACGTCATACCAGACGTTCAGGGTGTCCACGAACTTCTGGTCGTTCGACTCGATCCACACCGCGACATAGGGCTTGTGGTATTCGGCCATCGCTAGCTTTGGCAGCTCGATGCTGAGCTTCAGGTCAGCGGCGCCTGCGGGTGCGATAATGACGGCGCCAGCGAGCAGGGTGTACTTCAGTTGCATGGAGCGTGGACCTCGGAAGCGGCGTCAGTGGATGGTGAAGATGGCAATCAGGACCGGCAGGGTCAGGCCTGCGGCGACCAGCGGCCACGTCAGCGCACGGTTGGAGGCGTGCAGCTTCAGGATCAGCAGGCCGGTGATGGCGAACAGCAGGCACGCCACCGCGAACACATCGATGAACCAGCTCCATGCAGTGCCGGCATTGCGCCCCTTGTGCAGGTCGTTCAGATAGGAGATCCAGCCGCGGTCGGTGATTTCGTGCGCCACCGTGCCTTCGGGCAGGCCGATGCGCATCCACGCATCGCCGCCGGGCCTCGGCAGCGCGATGTAGACCTCGTCCGCCGACCATTCGATTTCGCGGCCACCGACATCGACTGAAAATTGCTGCGCAAGCCAGCGCCTGGCGGCTTCAGGCAGTGCCGGGGCCTTGTCTGCTTCGGCGGCGCTGGTGGCAACGGCGGTCAGCGAGTCGAGCAGGGACGGGGGCAGCGTGCGCTCGACAGTCCTGACCCGCGGCGACGCCTCGATGCTCGCCGCATGGTTCAGGGTGATGCCGGTCAGGCTGAACAGTAGCAATCCGATCAACGCAGTAGCCGCACTGATCCAATGCCACCGATGGAGCGTTTTCAGCCACCAGGCCCGTTGCAGGGAGTTTGCGGTGGAGGTCATGGATGGCTTTTGGCGTACGGCATTCATTAAATGCGAATAATTCTCACTTCGAACGGAGCGGTTGTCCAGCACTTTGAGGCCGGCAGGGGCTCGGGCGCGTGCCGGGGGACCGGCAGTGCCAGGGCGTATGCTTCCGGGACGGCGGTCTCCGGGATCGCTCCACAAGAAAGAAGGGGAGGAACGTGCCATGGTTGATTTCAATGCTCGCAATGCGCGGTGGTGGTCCGGTGCAGCCGTTGTACTGCTGGTGCTGTTGCCGGCAGCGGGACCCTTGCTGGCGCAGGAATACAAGCCGGTCACGATGGCGACGCTGCTCGACCGTATCCAGATAGAGGACCTGCTGGTGCGCTACTACCACGATTTGTCGCTCGGCAAGAGCCATGAACTGTCGGAGTACTTCACGACCGATGCGCTGCTGGATGTCGATGGCACGATTGCGCGGGGACACAAGGAAATCGCCAAGCTGTACCAGCGGCCCGAAGGTGCGGCGGCGCCTGCTGCAAACGCACAGCGCCGGCGCGGCCACATGCTGTTGAACAATCCCGTCATCAGCATCGACGGCACCAAGGCGACGGCAGAGGTCATCTGGACCGGTGTCATGAATGAAGGCGTGGGCAAGGCGCCCAGTCTCTACGAGCAGGGCCGCGAGTACAGCGAACTGCGCAAGACGGGAGGCAAGTGGCTTATTTCCAAGCGCTGCATCAGTTCCGACAGCGGCACGCCGGACAAGTACGACGCGACCTACAAACCGCGCGACAAATGCTGAAGCTGCTGTTCGCGCAGCACTGATCCGCCTCATGCACCCGGATTTCTGGCACGAGCGCTGGTCGAGCAACCAGATCGGCTTCCATGAGAGCGCGGCCAATCCGCTGCTGGTGGAACACTTCGCTGCGCTCGGCCTGTCGCCGGGCGCGCGCGTCTTCGTTCCGCTCTGTGGCAAGACGCTGGACATCGACTGGCTGCTGGCGCAGGGCCATCGCGTCGTCGCCGCGGAGCTCAGTCAGCTTGCGGTCGCAGAGGTGTTCGCGCGGCTGGATCTAGCGCCGGAGGTGGACGACGCCGGTGAACTGGCGCGCTTGCGGGCCGCGGATCTCGAGGTTTTCGTCGGCGACTTCTTCGGGCTGTCGGCGGCCGCGCTGGGCGAGGTGGACGCGGTGTATGACCGCGCCGCGATGATCGCGCTGCCAGCAGAAATGCGGCGCCGGTATGTGGCGCACATGCGCACGCTGGTTGGCGCTGCTCCACAGCTGCTCGTCACGCTGGATTACGAGCAGGACTGCATCGCCGGCCCCCCGTTTGCGGTGAGCAGCGACGAGGTACGTCAATACCATGGTGGGCGCGCGCCGCGGCTGCTCGCGCACCACGCGGTGGCCGGCGGGCTGAAAGGCAGATGCCCGGCCACCGAAAACGTCTGGCTGATCCCCACGGTCAGTTGAGGCAGCGACCGGGCGGGATCACGGGCTCTTCCGGCCGCGGTGGCCGCGCACCTGCCCGCTCGGGATCCTGCTTGCGCTGCTGCACCCACGCGGTGACATCCTTCTGCCATTGCAGCACCGCAGCCTTGTACGCCGCCAGACGCGCACGATCGGATGGATTGTCGCCACAGTAGGCCAGCGAGATGCGGATGCCTTCGAACAGGGGTTCCGGCGGAGTGGCTTCCGACATGTTGGGGACGCGCACTTCCATGGCATCCGGGGCGTCCCAGCGGATCCGAGGCCAGTCGTCGCGCGATCGCGGGACCGGCATGATGAATACGCGCCTGCTGATGGCCGGATCGCTGGTCGATTCAATCACCACGGTGATGCCGGCGGCGGCGCCGGTGGACGTGGCGCAGACTTCCTCCTGCACGTGGGCAGCCCAGCGCCCGTCCGGAGATGGCGTGGTTCTGGAGCCGGAACGATCGCAGAGGTTCTCCGCTCCCTGCGCCGCAGTGCAGAGCAAGGACAACGTCAACAGTGTCAGCACGGGATTACGCATGGGTCCGTCTCTCCGGGTAACCGCTTCAGTATGATCACTTCAATGACTCCGAAGTTCACCGGGCAGAAGCGGCTGCGCCTGGCGACGCTGGCGCTCGCAGGGCTGCTCGCGGCCTGCGCGAAACCGCCGCCGCAGCTTCCTGCAGGTTCTGGCGACGCGGCGTTTGCCAGGCTCGAGCAGGCCATCATCCGCAACAGCAGC
>JBDSGY010000058.1:0-2830 GCA_039918755.1 Steroidobacteraceae bacterium | reverse complement strand
GCGCCAACACCTGCCCAACGCGATGGGGGCATGCCGCCGCTCGACTACGAGGTCGGCTACGAAGTTGCGACCGATGAGCAGTTCCGACGCATCGCTGTGCGGGGCAAGGCGCTGGCATCAGCGCAGTACGCGCACAGCGTGCATGCCGAAGTGCACGGCCTCGGGGCGGATCGCGACTACTGGTACCGCTTCACGGCGGGTGATGCACGCAGCGCCGTGGCCCGCACGCGAACCATGCCGGCGGCCGGCGCACGCGTCGCGTCGCTGCGCCTGGCAGTGGCCTCGTGCCAGCACTATGAGCACGGGCACTTTGCCGCATTCAGGCATATCGCAGACGACGCGCCGGACTGCATCGTGCATGTCGGTGATTACATCTACGAGGGCGCGCCAACCGCCGATCGCGTGCGGCGGCACAGCGGCGCACTGTGCCGGACCCTGGCCGATTACCGCCAGCGTTACGCGCAGTACAAGCTGGATCCGGCACTGCAGGCAGCGCACGCGATTGCGCCATGGCTGCTCATGTGGGACGACCACGAAGTCGCCAACGATTATTCAGGCACAGACAGCGGCCGCGCGGAAGATCCGGCCAGTTTCCTGCGCCGCCGCGCCGCTGCGTATCAGGCCTACTTTGAACATCAGCCACTGCCGCCAGCGGCAGCCCCGCGCGCGGGTGGAATGACGCTGTACTCCAGCCGTCGCATTGGCACGCTGGCCACTATCCACCTCCTGGACCAGCGGCAATACCGCTCTCCACAGGCCTGTCCGCTGCCCGGCCGCAGCGGTGGCAATCGCCTGGGTGATGAGTGCGTGGATCGACTCGATCCGAAACGGACAATGCTGGGCGCAGCCCAGGAACAATGGCTGGCGCAGGGCCTTAAATCCAGATCGCGCTGGACCCTGCTGGCGCAGGGCACGGTGTTCTCACACGTCGACGAGGAGGCCGGCCCCACCAGCAGTTACTGGTCCGATGGGTGGACGGGATATCCGGCCGCCCGTCAGCGCGTGCTGGATTCACTGCGACAGGCACGCAGCGAGAATCCGGTGATCCTCTCCGGTGATCTGCATGCCTTCGTCGTCGGCAATGTGAATGCGGTGCCGGAACGGCTGGATACGCCCCTGGTGGCCACGGAGTTCGTGGGGACATCGGTCAGTTCCGATTCGCGGCCACAGGAATCACTGGATGCCTGGCGAGAGGGCAACGCCAATGTACTGCTGGTGGACGGGCGCAAGCGTGGCTATCTGGCAGTGAAGATCACCGACCAGCGCATGCAGGTGGATCTGGTCGCGGTGGACAATGTGAACGAGCCCGGATCGGGCCGTCACTCGCTCAGTTCATACGTGGTGGAGGCTGGCAACGCGGGAGCGCTGCCAGCCTGACTGCGAGATTCAGCCGGCGGAAGAAAGCATCGCGGGAATCAGCGCGATGAGGATGGCAGTCGCTGTTGCGACCAAGGAAATCACGCTGGACATCAAGGGACGGATATTGTGTGAAAGCATCTGCGAGTCTCCTGCGGGTGTGTCAGCTCCCGTTACGGGTCAATGCATCAGCCATGCCAGTCTGAACGAGCTCTGTTACACCTTTGTTTTTTGGCCAGTCGCCCAAAAAACGGGGGGTATTGAGACTACTCAATTCAGTTGGTGATGCCAACACATGCACCGTTATCAGTCCGGGGAACTACAACAGTGCACTGCCTGCTCGGACAGACACGGTATATGGATGTACCTATCGATAGATCGTGTCTATCGAAGCGATAAGAACAATTGACTACCCATTCGTCCCAGGGCCCTCTAATCTCCGCATTCACAGTCTGCAACCAACTCGAGGATCGCTCCCATGTCTCTCATCAATACCCAGATCAAACCGTTCAAGGCGCAGGCCTACCTCAACGGCAAGTTCATCACCGTCAGCGATGCCGATCTGAAGGGCAAGTGGTCGGTTGTCGTGTTCTATCCCGCCGATTTCACCTTCGTCTGCCCCACGGAGCTCGGCGACCTCGCCGACAACTACGCGGAGTTCAAGAAGCTCGGCGTCGAGATCTACGGCGTCTCCACGGACACCCATTTCACGCACAAGGCCTGGCACGACGCTTCGGACACCATCAAGAAGGTGCAGTACCCGCTGGTGGGCGACCCCACCGCCACGCTGGCGCGCGCATTCGAAGTGCTGATCGAGGAAGAAGGCCTGGCACTGCGCGGCACTTTTGTCATCAATCCGGAAGGCGTCATCAAAGTCATGGAAGTGCATGACCTGGGCATCGGCCGTGATGCGAAGGAACTGCTGCGCAAGGTGCAGGCCGCGCAGTACGTTGCCACGCACGACGGCGAAGTGTGCCCGGCCAGCTGGAAGCCAGGCTCGGAGACGCTGAAGCCATCGCTGGATCTGGTCGGCAAGATCTAGCACCGACAAGCCGCACGTAATTAATGGAGCGATGTTCATGTTAGAGCCGGAGCTGAAAGCGCAGTTGGGTGCATACCTGGAACGTCTCGTCACGCCCGTGCAGATCACGGCGTACGTGGATGACAGCACCGACTCGCGCAACATGCTGGCGCTGCTGGCAGACATCGCTTCGTTGACGCCGCGTGTCACAGTGACTGAAAGGCGTGACGGCGGGGATCGCATCCCTTCCTTTGCGCTCGCGGGCAGTGGTCAGCCGGCGCGCGTCACGTTCGCCGGCCTGCCCATGGGCCATGAATTCACTTCGCTGATCCTCGCGCTGCTGCAGGTGGGTGGCTATCCGCCCAAGGCGGAGCAGGCACTCATCGAGCAGATCAGACAGCTGGAAGGCGACTTCGAATTCCAGACCTATATTTCACTGAGCTGCCAGAACTG
>JBDSGY010000057.1:0-4182 GCA_039918755.1 Steroidobacteraceae bacterium | reverse complement strand
GATGCAACACCAGCTGCTGCGTGGCGAACTCGCGCCAGATCAGCTCCGCAAGGAACTTGCCGTCCCGGACAGCGGAGGCTTCCAGCCCCCGGCGCTCGCCGGCCTTCACGACTGCAGTCCAGATCTGTCGCGGCGACAGTTCACCATGGCGCAGATAGGGGGACAGTCGCGAGGTTGCCGCCGCATCGGGCAGATCGCGATGTTCGGCGTAGCCGGCAAGATGCTGCTCGACGAATTGCCGGAGGGCGGCGCGGGCGGCCGTCTCACCGGGCTGCCAATGCAGAGCCAGCGATTCGTGCCAGGGAATGCCCGGCAACAGTCCCAGTTCCGCCAGCGGCAGCGATTCTGGCCATTGCGCGGGCGCCGGCAGGATTGCAGGAGATGGCTCCGGTGCTTCGATCCGCACCTGCTGCAGGAAGGCGCGCCAGTACGGCGTGAAGATCTGATAGGGCGAGCCGCTCGCGCTGCGCACGGCGCCCGGCTCCGCGAGTCGTGATGAATGAAAGCCATGGCCGATGAGCCCCGCCGCATCCATCGCCTTGGTCAGTGCCTGCTCCACACGTATCGCGGCAGGTTCATAGCGGCGATTCCAGTAGATCTGGGTTGCGCCGCTGTCCTTCGCGATGCGCAGCAGCGTGTCGACAGTGGCTCCGTGTCGCAGCAACAGGCGCGACCCGCGCTGCTGCAGGGAAGCGTCAAGATGCCGCAGGGATTCATGCAGCCACCAGCGCGATGCGCCGCCGGGCGCCCATTCACCTTCTTCTTCCGGACTCCAGATAAATACCGGCACGACATGCCGCGCCGCGGCTGCGGCTGCGCCGAGTGCCGGATTGTCGGCCAGGCGCAGGTCCCGCCGAAACCACACCAGTGCCGTGGTCATGGACCGGCGTCAGAGGCTGGCGCGCGGCGCGCTGTTGAGCGAATCGAGGAACTGCCGGCGCTGCACGGGATCGAGCTGCCACCAGTCGATCTTGTCGACAAAAAGCCGGCGCAGATCGCTGTCCGATGCACCGGATGGATTGCCGCGCGGCGCCGGTGGCGCCCCCGCCAGTTGCGGCGCTGCATCCGCCAGCAGTTCGCGCACGGCGGCGTGCACGACGGGGCTGCGCATCAGTTCGTTGTGGGCCACGTTGCAGTACCACGCCTCGCAACCGTCGAGTGTGGCGCGGGTGGTGGGCACCGTGCCGTCACCAGCGAAATCCATGCGGTAGAAGAAATCGTCGTCGATGCGCGTGACGTTGACCGCGGTTTCGTAGCCGTAGCCCGCGATGGCACTGATGCGCGCGTCCGGCTTGCCGAGCTGCAGCATCGGCACGCGATCGAGCAGGGTGGCATTGGGTTGAGGCCCGGTACTGGGCCAGTTGCGCGAGTCGATCAGGTCGAGCGTGCCATCCAGCGGCAGCAGCTGGTAAAGGCTGTGGAAGCTCGCGAATACTTCCCGCGCCAGCACTTCAGCGCTGTGCATGGGGTCGATCTGCGCCAGCCGGCGCACCAGCGGATACACGCCGCGGATCGCCTGCACCGGCGCATACGATCCACCATGCGGCGCACCCAGTGTGATCAAGCGCTGGACGCGCTGGCCCGCTGCGCTCTGAATGGCGATGCGCGCGATCAGCCCACCCATGCTGTGACCGACCACATTGATCTCGCGCGCGGTCTCGCTTTCCAGACGCATCGCCAGTACCGCGGCGGTATCCGCGATGTCACGGCGCCAGTCGAAGTCGAAACAGCGCACGGTGTAACCGGCCGCCTGGAGTGACAGCTTCATCGGCAGGAATGTATGCAGCACCGGCCCGCAGGCGAGCACCGGCAACCCCGGCATCGTGAGCTGGGTCAGGGCGCCGCAGGAGATATCGTTGGGATCGAGCCAGAGCAGGTTGTCGGGCAGGGGACGGGCGCGTGGCAGACCAAGCTGTGAACCCATGATGCCCGGCACGATGTATACGCATCGCTGCGGATCCTGCGTGGCCGCTGCGGCTGCCATCGCGAGAGGCCGCAGCCGTTCGTATTCTGGTTCGCCAAAATAGGCCACCAGTTCGCGACGCCGCTCGCCGCTGGCCAGCAGTTGCTCGACGACGCCTTCCCGCCAAACGAGCCGGTCGTACGGAGAGACGTCGGTGTATTCGATCTTCACGCTGCCACCTGTCTGCCGGCGGTTTCCGCAATGATGTCACAGACGGCTGTGATCGCCTTGCCACGTGCCGACGTCTTGCGGGACAGCGCGCCGATGTGGCGCACCGGCTCGGGTCGGGAAAAGGGGATCGTCACGACGCCGCGCGCATTGCCGTAGGCGCCGCTGCTGGCAAGCAGCGGGAGCAGCGTGATGCCGCCGCCCGACGCCACCATCTGTCGCAGTGTCTCGAGCGAGGTGGCGCGGAAATCCTGCTTCTCGTGCAGCTGCGCGCGGGCGCAGACATCCAGCGCCTGGTCGCGAAGGCAATGTCCGTCTTCCAGCAGCAGCAGCGTCTCGCCATTGAGATCCGAGGCCTGCAGTGTCTTGCGGGTGGCCAGCGCGTGTTGTTCGGGGAGCGCCACTACGAACGGCTCATCGAACAGATGGCGTTCAACGAGACCATCTGCGGGCACGGGCAGGGCGAGGATCCCAAGATCAATGTCACCCGCCTGCAGATGATCGAGCATCGGCCCCGTCTGGTATTCATACAACAGCAGTTCGATACGCGGCAGCTTGCGGCGGATGCGCGATGCCACCAGCGGCAGCAGATATGGTCCGATGGTGGGCAGCAACGCCACGCGCAGCCGCCCGGCCAGTGGGTCGCTCTGCAGCTGGGCCAATGCCACGATTTCGTCGCTGGCTTCGATGATGCGTCGGGCGCGTGCCACCACCGCGTCGCCGGCCTCGGTCAGGCCAATGCGCCGCGGATGGCGCTCCACCAGCTGCACGCCCAGGTATTCCTCGAGTTTCTTCAGCTGGGCCGACAAGGTGGGCTGGCTGACGAAGCAGCGCGCGGCCGCCTGGCCGAAGTGGCGCGTGTCGGCCAGTGCCACGAGGTAGCGAAGATCCTTCAGCTTTAAATCGGCCATTGACGGATTCTATCGAATTCATAGGTTGTGATTGGATTGCTGGGCAATGAGGACGGCGTTCGTGCCACCGAAGGCGAACGAACTGGACATCACCGCCCGCAGGGAAACGCCATGCCGCGCTTCGCCCGCGACATAGTCGAGATCGCAGGCGGGGTCCGGACTGTCCAGGTGCATGGTCGGGGGCACTACGCCACGTTCCATTGCGATGACGGCGATCATGAATTCCAGCGCGCCCGCGGCGCCCAGCAGGTGACCATGCATGGACTTCGTGGAACTCACAGGCAGGCCATAGGCCCGCGGTCCGAAGACTTCCTTCAATGCGGCGGTCTCGACGGCATCGTTCTGCGGCGTCCCCGTGCCATGGGCGTTCACATAGTCGATCTGGTCTGCATGCAGCGATGCCGAGCGCAGGGCTGCGCGCATCGCCCGGGACTGTCCCGCAACGCTCGGCCGCGTGATATGCGCAACGTCGGTGGCCAGTCCATACCCCGACAGTTCCGCCCGGATGTGGGCCTTGCGTGCCACGGCGTGGTCCCATTGCTCCAGCACGAAGAAGGCGGCGCCTTCGCCCAGCACGAGGCCGGATCTGTCTGCAGAAAACGGCCTGCACGAACGGGCAGGGTTCGCCGGATCCGCCACGGCCAGGACGCGCAGCGCATCCCAGGCGAGCATCACGCCCAGAGCAAGGGGCGCTTCGGCGCCACCGGCAATGATGATGTCCGCGTCGCCGCTCTGGATCCTGCGTGCGGCTTCGCCAAGCGCCACCGCGGATGAGGAGCAGGCAGTGGAGTAGGTGAGGTTGGGGCCAGTAAGCTGGTGCTGCATGCCGATCCACGAGGCGGGCGCGTTCGACATCGCAGCGAGCACACTGTACGGCCGGATGCGCTCAGAGTCCTGGCCGTATGCCACTTCATAACCAGCGTCCGTGGTGGCCGCGCCGCCGAGACTCGTGCCAACTGATACGCCGCAACGTTCCGGCTGTTCATTGCCGAAATCGATGCCGGCGGCGGTGATCGCCTGGGCGCTGGCGGCCAGCGCCAGCTGGCTGACACGATCAAGCAGACGCAACTGGGCGGGTTCGAAGCGTGGCATGTGCCCGGCATCCGCCACGGCGCCGATCGGGGAGCGCAGGCGGTCGGC
>JBDSGY010000056.1:0-2550 GCA_039918755.1 Steroidobacteraceae bacterium | reverse complement strand
GGTGCGCGATCTCTCGTCCGCGGGTGCCGCAATCCTGGAAACGACGCGTGTTTCGACACCAGCCTCAGGCGTGCTGGGCGAGAACGCGGTCGCGACAGGAGACTCCGGCAATTCCTTTGGCTGCGGTCCGGCGGTTGAACTCTGCCCTGCGGCTGCACTGTCGAGGGCCGTCTTGACCAGGGAAGTGAACAGGGGGCGTTCGCGATCCAGCTGCGTTACCGCGCCGCGCATGTTCTGGTCAGCCGTAATTGCCGCGACCCGGAGCGCCGCGAGTGCATCGAAACCTGAATCGAACTGGATCAACCACGGCTCGCCCTGCGAGCGCCGCAGGTTCTCGCGGCCCTTGCGCAATTCAATGGCGAACGCCACTTCACTCGCGCGCAGTGCGTCGACGAAGGCAGCGTCATGATAGTTCGCCGCGCTCAAGGCGACCGAAGCGCTTTCGATTGCGCGCAGGTTGCGGCTCAGGTTGATCAGCGACTGCTTGGCGAAGATCCTGCCAAAGACCTTCCAGCCCTTGTCGATCGCCTCGGCGAGCGTCGCATCCAGGGCGGCAAGCCGCTCCCGGTAGTCGGCATCACGCGCTCGTCGCTCGTCGGCAAACCCCACCGCTTCCATGCCCTGGTGGACGAAGGCCTGAACCAATTCGGACGCCTTCCTGCTCCGCGCCTGCCCCGGCACGCGCATTTCCCATGGAAAGGCGCTGGCCCGCTGCTGCAGGTCCTTCAGCGCCCGCTCCAGTTCCAGGCGACCGCCTGCATCATCAAGCTCCAGTCTGCCGAGCATCGCACGATCCAGGCGCTCGAATGCGGGGAGCAGCGTGGCCGCCTGTCCAAACGAGACGGGCGAGATCGGAATGACCTTGGCCACCGGGGCAGCGGCAACTGTCGACGCCACCGGAACCGGCGAACTGGGCACGCGCGCCAGCTCCTTGGTTTCTATTACGGAGACGCCATGTTCGGCGATGAGGTTTGCCGCAACCGCGAGCACCGTGACTGCAATGAAGCTGAACACCAGTCGCGGAACAATTCCCAGCGAGCGCGTCCTGGCCGGCCAGGAGCCAGACTGCTGATCGCCGCTGGAACGCGACTTGCCGGCACTGGGCATCGTGTCGAATCACCGCATTGTGGAGATGCGGCAGTTTGCGGCGTTCCATGCGCGCCCGCGCGCCCGCGCGCCTGAATTGAGCACGCCCTCTCAATTGCTGCGGGCGTGCAACCCGGTTTTCCGAGGTCGTTGAAATATGTCAACGGCCTGCCGGTTGCAGAGGGACTATTTCGCGGCCGGAAACTGCAGCAGTTCGATGTGGTTGCCGGCCGGATCGATCAGCATTGCAATCCAGATTCCGGTGGTGCCGTACTGGAACGGCTCTCGCTCCACCTTCGCGCCAGCAGCCCTGGCGGCCTTAACTGTCGCCGCTGCATCGGTCACTGTGAAGATCACGTGCGCGAGCTTGTCCGCGCCGTCATCCGCAGCGCGCTGCATGATGACAACCTGCGAACCCTTGTTGGCCTTGGCTGCATCGGCGGTGGCACCGAAGTTCAGCATGATCTCGAGCATGTTCGGCTGGGCGATGCGCTGCACTTCGAACATGCCGAACGCGGTCTGGTAGAACTTCGCTGTCGACGCGACGTCCGTTGCGCCCACACGCACCGCGTTGAGCGATACACCGGCCTGTGCGGTAGCCATGGCCAGCACCGCGCCTGCAACCAGGATGATTCTTGCAAGACTCTTCATTGCAGCCCCTTTTTGTTGATCTTCGAACTGCCCCGATCATAGCGCGACTTGCGCTACGGATTGAGCACGGTGCGGAATCCGATGTGTGAAGTGCCGAGCCGCCTGCTCTGTCCGATGCGCGCTTCAGGGCGATAGCGCATGCAGTAATCGGGGGCGCAGAGGAATGATCCGCCTTTCACCACAGCAACGGCCGGCTCGTCTGGCTGGGCGGGATCGAAGCCCTGCGGATGCGCGGAACGTTCGGCTGCATCGTGGCGCGGGTAGTAAAAGCTTGCGGTCAATTCCCAGACATTGCCAACGAGGTCGTAGAGACCGAGCTTGTTGGCTTCGAAGCAACCCACTGGCGCGGTCCCCGCGAATCCATCCGCAGCCGTGTTCGATGACGGAAAGGAACCCTGCCAGGTGTTTGCGGCCCAGCTCCCCGCGGCATTCCTGCGGGTGCTGCTGCGCGCGGCAAATTCAAATTGTTCTTCGGTCGGCAGGCTGCGGCCCTTCCACTTTGCGTAGGCGAGAGCATCCTCATAGACGATATGCACCACGGGATGCGCCGCGATGCCGGCGAGTGAAGTGCGCGCGCCTTGAGGGTGGCGCCAGTTCGCGCCGGGCATGAACTGCCACCAGTTCACGAACGCGCGCATGGCAGCGGCATCGCCGTGCGGCCGGAAGATCGCGGAGCCGCCTGTCGCTGCAGTCTCGGCGACAGTGCGGTAGCCGGTCGCCGCCACAAACTGCGCAAACTGCGCATTGGTCACTTCGGTCTGGTCCATCCAGAACCCAGCCACGCGCGCCGGCATGGCCGGACCCTCTTCGGGG
>JBDSGY010000055.1:0-2710 GCA_039918755.1 Steroidobacteraceae bacterium | reverse complement strand
CGGATTGCCGCAGGCTGCTGCAGCGTGGTCGCGGTGTAGAGCATCTGCCGGCATTCGTTTTCATCCGACGGCGCCATCACCACCATGTTCGGGATGCAGCGCAGGAAGCTGATGTCGAAGCTGCCCTGATGGGTGGCGCCGTCGCCGCCGACGAGACCCGCGCGATCTAGCGCGAAGATCACCGGCAGATTCTGCAGCGCGACGTCGTGGATCAGCTGGTCGTAGCCGCGTTGCATGAAAGTCGAATAGATGGCAACCACCGGCTTGAAACCCTCGGCGGCAAGGCCGGCTGCGAAGGTGACCGCGTGCTGCTCGGCAATGGCGACGTCGAAGTAGCGCTCGGGAAAGCGCTTCGAATATTCCACCAGGCCGGAACCCTCGCGCATCGCAGGCGTGATCCCGAGGATCAGCGGATCGGCTTCTGCCATGTCGCACAGCCAGTCGCCGAAGATGCGCGAATAGCTGGGCGGGCCGGCTTTTTCCTTGAAGATCGTGCCGGTGTCCGGATCGAACGGCCCGGGCCCATGCCACGCGATCGGATCCGCTTCGGCCGGCGCATAGCCCTTGCCCTTGCGGGTGACCACATGCAGGAACTGCGGACCCTTGAGTTCACGGATGTTGGTCAGCGCGCTGACCAGCGCCTTCAGGTCGTGGCCATCGATGGGGCCGATGTAATTGAACCCCATTTCCTCGAACATCGTGCCGGGCAGGACCATGCCCTTCATGTGTTCTTCGGAGCGGCGTGCCAGCTCTCTCATGGTGGGCAACTGGGAAAGGACCTTCTTCCCGCCCTTGCGCAGCTGCGAGTAGAAACGTCCGGCAAGCACCCGCGCGAAATACTGCGACAGCGCGCCCACGCCCTCGGAGATCGACATCTCGTTGTCGTTGAGCACCACCAGCAGGTCATTGGACAGGCTGCCGGCATGGTTGAGTGCCTCGAATGCCATGCCGCCACTCATTGCACCGTCGCCAATGATGGCCACTGCGCGTCGGTTCTCCCCGCGCTTCGCCGCCGCGACGGACATACCCAACGCAGCGCTGACTGAAGTGCTCGAGTGTCCCGTGCCGAACGTGTCGTACTCGCTCTCGGCGCGATTCGGAAACGGGGCCAGGCCGCCGCGCTGCTTGATCGACTGCAGTTGTTCGCGACGGCCGGTGAGCACCTTGTGTGGATAGGCCTGGTGGCCCACATCCCAGACGAGACGGTCGTCCGGTGTGTTGTAGACATAGTGCAGGGCGATTGTCAGTTCGACCGTGCCCAGCCCGGCGGCAAAATGGCCACCGCGGGTGGCGACCGTGCGTATCAGGAACTGGCGCAGTTCTGTGGCCAGCAGCCCAAGCTCGGCGGGCTCCAGGGCACGCACATCCGCAGGCGTGCGCACGCGATCGAGCAGAGGAAAGCCTTCAATGGTCATGGGGCGATTCTACACTTCCGGGTGGTGGCGTTCGGCGCCTGCAGGGCCGCGCATCCAGGGGCTTCAGTGACTGCGTTCGACAACAAGATCGGCAAGCCCGACCAGGTCCGCCGCCCGCGCACCCAGGCAGTCCAGCGCCGCCACCGCCACATCCCGGCGCTCGCGGGCCAGCTCTGCTGCCCGCGCCAGGCCATGCACGCTGGGGTAGGTGGGTTTGCCGCGTGCGGCGTCGGCGCCCGCAGTCTTGCCGAGGGCGGTGGTTTCGCCGGCGACATCGAGTACGTCGTCCTGGATCTGGAAGGCAAGGCCGAGCTCAGACCCATAGATCGCAAGTGCCTCGTATTCGCGGCCGCTGCTGATCCCGGCGCCGATTGCGCCCAGCAGTACGCTGGCGCGGATCAAGGCGCCGGTCTTGCGCCGGTGCATGCGTTCCAGGGTTGGCGCGTCCAGCTGTTTGCCGACGGCCTCAAGATCGATGGCCTGTCCGCCCGCCATGCCAGCGGTGCCGATGCCCTGCGCCAGTACCTGCAGCTGCTGCAACCTGGCGGCCGGCGAGAGTGGGCTGCCATTGGTGCCAGCGATCACTTCAAAGGCCAGTGCCTGCAGTGCATCTCCCACCAGCACCGCCGTGCCTTCGTCAAACGCCTTGTGGCAGGTGGGCCTGCCGCGGCGCAGGTCGTCGTCGTCCATCGCGGGCAGATCATCGTGCACCAGGCTGTAGACATGGATCAGTTCAACTGCCACAGCGGCGTCATCCAGAAACGACGGCGCGGCGCCGAGTGACGATCCCGCGGCGTAGACCAGGATGGGCCGCATGCGCTTGCCACCGCCCAGCGTGCTGTAGCGCATGGCCTCGACCAGTCGCGCGGTGCCCGGATCGGCCAGATCCAGGGACCTCGCCAACTGCTGCTCCACACGCGCGCGCCACTGGACCAGCCGTGGCTCGAGCTGCGTGCTGTCAGTCATTCTGGATGTCCGCGGCATCGAAGGCGGACGTTGCGCCGCCGCCATCCTTGAGCAGGATTTCCACGCGCTGCTGCGCCTGTGCCAACGCACCGTGGCAAGCCCGTGTAAGCGCGACGCCCTGTTCGAACAGGGTCAGGGACTCGGCCAGCGGCAGGTCACCGCGCTCCAGTTGCGCGATCAGCTTTTCCAGCTCCTGCAGCGACTTCTCGAAGTCGGGTGCGGCAGCATCGCCGCGGGCGTTGCGATTCATGCGCGCAAGTCTAGCTCACCTGCCAGCGCGCGTTGCGATGTAGAATCGCGCTCCATGCAATCTCCATGGATTCTCCGCA
>JBDSGY010000054.1:0-3067 GCA_039918755.1 Steroidobacteraceae bacterium | reverse complement strand
AAGGCTGGCCACCGACACCAGGCCTGCACCGACGCGCAGCGCGGATTCGGCGGCGAGGCGCACGGCCCCCGGCATGCCGGCGCCGCCGCCAATGATCAGGACGCGACCGAACTGGCTCTTGTGGCTCTGCCGCGCGCGCGGCGCGAGCGCGTTGCGAAGCGCCACGTCGGTGAGCCGGCGCAGCGCAGGACGCGAGGTTGAATCCGCCGCGACATCCAGCGAATCGAAATGCAGGTCACCAATGTGTTCAGGGCCATCGGCCAGAAACAGACCCTGCTTGAGCGCGATGAAGGTGATGGTTGCCGCAGCGCGCACGGCGGGCTGTGCACGCCCGCTGTCCGGATCGAGGCCCGACGGCAGATCGATGGCGAACACCGGCCTGCCGCAATGGTTCATCGCCGTAATGGCCGCCTGCCATTCGTCACGCAGTGGCGAACGCGCACCGATACCAAGCAATGCATCGACCACCACATCGGCCCGGGGCAGCAATGTCGCGTCGAAGGGCTGCACGGCAAGCTGGCCGGCCAGGTCGGCATAGGCTTTGGCAGCTTCGCCTCGAAGTGCCGCGGGATCGGCGAGCAGCATCACCTTGACGCTGAGGCCATCCAGCCTGGCGAGCAGCGCCAGCACGAGTCCGTCACCGCCATTGTTGCCCGGCCCTGCGATCACCACCACGTGGCGTGCTGCTGGCCAACGCTGTCGCAGCACGGCACAGGCCGCTGCGCCGGCCCGCTGCATCAGCGTGTAGCCAGGCGTGCCAGCGGCCACGGCCGCTGCTTCCAGCTGCCGGACCTGCGATGCCGAATAGACCTCAGCGGGAAGCGTCATTTGAGCCTTCAGTATACTGATCGGCGTGACCACACCGCTGACGCGTGAAGATCTGCTGCAACTGGCACAGGCCGAAGGTTTTGCCGACATCGGCGTGACCGGCGTCGACCTGCCCGAAGACGAGACGTGGCTGCAGCAGTGGCTGTCCCGCGGCATGCACGGCCAGATGGGCTACATGGCGCGCCATGGAACAATGCGCAGTCGCCCGCAGGAACTGCAGCCCGGCGCGCTGCGCGTGATCAGCCTGCGCATGGACTACTGGCCGCCCGAGGGTGCCGACGCCACCGCGGTGCTGAACGATCCATCGCTGGGGTACCTGTCGCGCTACGCGCTCGGCCGCGACTATCACAAGGTCATGCGCGCCGCGCTGGCACGGCTTGCCGCCGCGATCGCGGCGCGAATGCCGCATGAATATCGCGTGTTCGTGGATTCCGCACCGGTGCTCGAGAAGGCTCTCGCCCGCAATGCCGGCCTTGGCTGGATCGGCAAGCACACGAACCTCATCGCCCGGGATGCAGGATCGTATTTCTTCCTGGGAGAAATCCTCACCGACCTGCCGCTGGCCATGGACACACCCGCCACGGCGCATTGCGGCAGCTGCTCGGCCTGCATGCCTGCCTGCCCGACGCAGGCTATCGTCGCGCCCCACCAGCTTGATGCGCGCCGCTGCATCTCCTACCTGACCATCGAAATGCGCGGCACGATTCCGCTGGAGTTTCGCGCTGCCATCGGCAACCGCATCTACGGCTGCGATGATTGCCAGCTCGTCTGTCCGTGGAACAAGTTCGCACAAACGGCCAGCCACCCCGACTTCAAGATACGCCACGGGCTCGATGCGCCGCGCCTGACCGACCTGATCGCCTGGACGCGCGAGGAGTTCGAGAGTCGCTTCGAGGGCAGCGCAGTACGACGCATCGGCCATGAGGCGTTCATCCGCAACGTCGCCGTGGCGCTGGGCAACAGGCCAGGCGATGCCGATGCCATCGAGGCATTGCGGATCCGCAGCACCGATGCATCGGAGGTGATTGCCGAGCATGCACGCTGGGCGCTCGATCAATTGGCGGGGAAACCGGCGGCCCTGCTGCCCGCCTCTCACGACTTGCGCTAGCGCAGCGCCACGCGCAGGTTGTCGATCAGCCGGGCCTTGCCGAGCCGGGCAGCCGTGAGGATCACCAGTTCGCGCGTGCTGAGCACCGGTGCGAGCAGGGTCTCGGCATCACGTACTTCGAAATAGTCGGGCAGCATGCCCGCGGCGCGCAGTTCGTCGGATCCCCACCGGGCAAGGCCATCGTAGTCGCGATCTCCAGCGTCAATGCGGCCGGCTACGGCACGCAGGCTGGCATTGATGCGCGGGGCCACGGCCCGTTCGGCTTCAGACAGATAACGATTGCGGGAACTCATGGCCAGCCCGTCGGGCGAACGCACCGTAGGGGCGCCGACGATCTCGACCGGAATCTCCAGATCCAGCGTCATGCGGCGAATGATGGCGAGCTGCTGATAGTCCTTCTCGCCGAACACAGCGACATCTGCCTGCACGATGCCGAACAGTTTCGCAACTACCGTGGCGACCCCATCGAAATGCCCGGGCCGATGCGCACCATCGAGGATCGTCGACAGCGAACTCACGCTCACGCGCGTGGCGCTCTGGTGGCCGGCCGGGTAGATCTCATCCACCGCCGGCAGGAACAGCACGTCGCAGCCTGCATCCGCCAGCAGCCGCGCATCGTCGGCGGGCGTGCGCGGATAGCGTTCGAAGTCCTCCCCCGGACCGAACTGCAGCGGGTTCACGAACACGCTGGCAACAACGCGGTCCGCCCGGAAACGCGCCGCCGACAACAGGCTCATGTGGCCGGCATGCAGCGACCCCATGGTGGGCACGAAGCCGATGCGATCGCCGTCGCCGCGCCACTGCCGCACCTGCTCCCGCAAAGCGCCGATGCGTTCGATCGTCAGCATCAGGAAAAGCTGTGTTCCGGGGCCGGATATTCATGGGACTTCACGGCGCCTACATAGGCCTTCAGCGCCGCGAGCGGCGAACCTGCGTCCTGCATGAAGTTGCGCACGAAGCGCGGCTTGCGGCCGCTGGTGATGTCGAGGATGTCGTACACCACCTGGATCTGCCCACCCGTGTCCGGACCTGCGCCGATGCCGATGACGGGGACTTCGAGCGCCGCCGTAATGTCCCTGCCAAGTGCATTGGGTATGCATTCCAGGAGGACGATGTCGGCGCCGGCTGACT
>JBDSGY010000053.1:0-3761 GCA_039918755.1 Steroidobacteraceae bacterium | reverse complement strand
GGACATGACCGCCAGGGTGCCGATCAGCGAGACCGGGATGGCGAGCAGCGGAATCAGCGCCGTGCGCCAGCGTTGCAGGAATACCATGACCACGATCACGGCGAGCAGCATCGCTTCCAGCAGCGTGCTCTGCACGGCTTCGACTGCGGCCGCCGTGAACGACACGGGGTCGAAGATGATCTCGTACGCCACGCCAGGCGGGAACTCCTTCTTCAGTTCCTCCATCGTCTGCCGGATGTTGTTCCAGGTCTCGATGGCATTGGTGTTCGGCGCCTGGTTCACGCTCAGCGACACCGCGGGCTCGGCGTCCTTGTAGGCGTTGATCGCATAGTTCTGCGCGCCGAGCTCGACGCGCGCCACGTCGACGATGCGGGTCAAGCGGCCCTGTGCATCGCGCTTGATGATGGCCTGCTCGAATTCTTCCGGCGACGATAGCCGACCCTGGGCGCGCACGTTGAGCTGATAGGCGGCCGGTGAGTCGTTGAACGGCGGGCCACCGATCGCACCACCTGCCACCTGCAGGTTGTTGTTGCGCAGCGCCGCGACGACTTCCTGCACGGTGAGGTCGCGACTCGCGGCTTTTTCCGGATCGATCCATACGCGCATCGCGTAGTCGCGCGCCGCGTTGGTGGTCACATCGCCAACGCCCGGCGTCCGCAGCAACCGCTCGCGCACCTGCAGGCTGGCGTAGTTCGCGATGTACTTGCGGTCGACGCTGCCGTCCGAGGTGAACATGTGCACGATCAGCAGCGTGTCATTAGAGCCCTTGCGCACCGTGATGCCAAGATCACGCACTTCCTGCGGCAACTGCGGCAGCACGGTCTGGATGCGGTTCTGCACCTCCACCTGGGCGATGTCGACGCTGGTGCCCGCCTTGAACGTCACGGTGATCGACATGCGGCCTTCGCCCGTGGACGACGACGACATGTACAACATGTTCTGGATGCCGTTGATCTGCTGCTCGAGCGGCGCCGCCACGCTCTCGGCGATTTCCTCCGCCGTCGCTCCCGGATAGACGGCGCTCACCGAAACGGTAGGCGGTGCGATCTGCGGATACTGGTCCACCGGCAACGTGAGCCACGCGATCAGCCCGGTGAGCGTGATGACCACGGAGACGGCCGCCGCGAAGATCGGCCGGTCGATGAAGAAATGCGAAAGGCGCATGGCCCGGTCAGCGCGCGTTGCCGGCGGGCAGCGACAGCTTGCTGGTCTCGCCGCGCGACACGCCCGAAGGGAATGCCGTCACGGTGCCTGCGGTGACGGTCACCTTGCGGCCGGCCCGTGCGCGCTGCACGCCGCTGATGATGACGCGGTCGGAAGGAGACAGACCCGAGCGGATCACGCGGAGGCCGTCGATGAGACGGCCCGGCGTCACGACCTTCTGGATCACGGTGCCTTCCGCGTCCACGGTATAGACGACCTGACGGGTCTGATCCGTCACGATCGCCTCATCCGGCAACACCAGCGCGTCGAAGGGCGCCGAGGCGAACAGGCGCATCTGTCCGAACATGCCCGGTGAGATGAAGCCATCCGGGTTGTCGACCACCGCCCGGCCGCGAATCGTGCCCGAGCTCTGGTCCAGCGCGTTGTCCACGAAATCCACCGTGCCCTTCCAGCGGTAGTCCGTCTCATCCTGCAGGCGGATCTCCACCTTGCTGTCGCGGCCCCCCGTGCCTCCATCGCGCCGGTACCTCAGCAGCGCCGACTCCGGTGCATCGAACAGGAAGCGGATCGGGTTCTCGCTGACGATGGTGGTGAGCAGCGTGGTATCGGCCGCCACGATGTTGCCCGCGGTCAGGCGCCGGAACGAGGCGCGACCTGCAATCGGCGCGGTCACGCGGGTGAACGAGAGATTGAGCTCGTGGGTGGACAGTTCAGCCTCCGCCGCCGCGAGGCTTGCCGCAGCCTGGAGCTGGGCGGCGCCTCGCAACTCCGCCTGCGACGCGCTGATGAGCTGCGTAGCCAGCAACGACTGCGCCCGCTTCAGTTCCGCATCGGCATTGGCTAGCGAGGCCCGCGCACCCGCCACCGCTGCCTTCGCACGGGCTACTGCAGCGGCGTACGGGCGCGGATCGATGACGAACAGCAGCTGCCCCTTCTGCACCTTCTCGCCATCCTTGAAGTGGACCGACTCGATCGCGCCACCAACACGCGGCCGCACATCGACCGATTCCACAGCCACGAAGCGCCCGGAATAGTCGTCCCAGTCCGCAACTCGCTGGGTCAGGGGCGAAGCCACCACGACGGTTGGCGGCGCTTGCGGAGGCGATACCGGATCGCTGCAGGCGGCTCCGAGCAGGGCGATAGCCAATGCGGGCAGCACTCTTGTCGTTGTTCGTTGCATACGCTCCAGGCTCGTCCCCACGCCCAATGTCGGCGCAACAATAGCAGCCCGCCGGTGTGCTCAAGGGCTCACTTTCCTTGTTTTCGGCTTGTTAAGCTTGGCCGATGAAAGGCCAACATGTCGTCATGGGTCTGGTCTGCTCCGGAGGTTGTCACGGTACCGGGTTACTGTCAGCGCCTGGGCCGGCGACCCGCTCTCCATGAAGATCTGGCCACTGCTATTTGTCGTCGCACTGGGTAGTGGCATTACGCCTCGCAGCACCGCACAGGTGTCGCCCGGTCTGCCGGTCACTTACGAGGAACTGGAAACAATCATCGTCACGGGCGAGCGGCCCGGTCCGGCATTGTGGAAGGTCAGCCGCAAGGGCAACACGCTCTGGATACTGCCGACGTTTGGTCCGCTGCCCGAAGGACTGATATGGCGATCCACCCAACTGGAGGCAGTGATTCAGCAATCACAGGAGATCTATTTCCTGACCCATATCAGCGCTCCGCAAAATCCTGGTAATGACGCACGCCTGTTGCAGGCAGTGCAAAACCTCGATGGCAGGCAGCTGCGGGATGTAATGCCTGCGGATCTCTACCGCCAGTTTTCCGATCTTGCGCAACGATATGCGGGTGACAGCAGGGCTTTCGAGAGTTTTCGTCCGTTCGTGGCCACCGACGCGCTGCGGCAGGTAGCCATGCAACGCCTCAGGCTGACTTCGGAACGCGTCGTTCCGGCGACAGTCCAGGACCTGGCTCGGCAGCGCGGAGTAAAAAATGTTTCGGCTGTGCTAAGAGACAACCGGGACTGGGACCGGATGATTTCTGAACTCGCAAAGACCCCGCGGGAAGCGGATATTCCCTGCGCCAGGGCCCGACTGGATCGACTGGAGACGGACCTCCGGGAATCCGTCGCCCGTGCCAACGCCTGGGCCAGAGGCGATTTGGAAACGCTGCGCCAGGATCCGGGCCTCTACATAGCCCAGGCCGATGCGGAGATTTGCGCACGGTCCTTCAGGCAGCTGAAGGTCACCAGAGCGCGGAATCTCGGCTTGCGAAAGGTGAGCTACAGTTGGTCCGTGCGGGCACTGAAGAAAAACCGCTCGACGTTGATTCTTGTACCTGTAGCGACCTTCTTCGACACGGACGGGCTGCTGTCAAAGTTCAAGGCTGCGGGATACGAAGTTGAGCAGCCTCCCCTGCACTGACGCAACCTGTGACGCAAACCCGGAATGCAGCGCGTCAACAGGTCGAGCGCAGGCGCGCCTTAAACCGGAGGATCCTTCGCACGCGTGCGCGAGACGGCCGTCATGATGCCAATGCCCCCCACGATCAGGCAGGCGATGGCAATGTAGGTGGAGGCAACACCGGCGGCAACGAGCGCCCACGCGATCCCTCCCACGAGCACCGCCAAACCGACCAGGTAAAGAGCG
>JBDSGY010000052.1:0-6915 GCA_039918755.1 Steroidobacteraceae bacterium | reverse complement strand
GGGAGAGCTGTCCGCTGCCGGCACGCAGCAGCAACGCGATCGCAAGGTAGTAGCGCTCGATGGTCTGCAGCGTCGGCTGCGCCAGCAGCGACAGCTGCATGGCCTCGCCCGAGGCTGCAGGCGGCGGCGTCCAGGCGCCTTCCGACCTGCCCTCGTGCAAAAGTCCCACGGCGCTCATGGCCCCCAGGTACCGCTCCACCACGCCTTCCAGCTCCGACTCCTCCCAGCGCAGATACAGCTCGGCAGCGATATAGGGATAGATGCGCCACGCCAGCCGCTGCAGATCGGCCGTGCGCAGCGACGGATTCGAAATGAAACAGCAGGCCAGCAGCGACGGCAGCGCAATCAGGTGCAGCACATTGTTGCGGTAGTAGACCATCGAGGTTGCGTGGCGGGGCGCAAGACCGATGAGCTCTGCACCCTTGCGTTCCAGGATGCCGTCCTTCAGGCCGGCGGCGATGATCCCGGCACCATCGAGCGCAGTCACGGTCACCCGATCCGAATACGGCGCTTCACGCAGCAGACGCAGGTACAGCGACACCTGCAGCTGCAGATCACTGTCGAGCATCACCTGCCGGGGCGTCGCCAGCATCACCGTGGCCAGCAGATTCACCGGAGTGACCGCGGCCGCCGAATGGATGTTGCGCATGATGCGCTGGGCAAGCGCGTCCACGGCCGGCCCCACCGCCCCACCGCGACCATCCCGCCCAACCTTGTCGCGCCAGTCGGGTTGATGCTGGTCGAGCAGCGGCGTCAGCGCGATGGGCTCGCCGATATTCACATGCACATGTCCGAAATTCTCGCGCAGCCGCTTCAGCGAACGCAGGAAACCGAGCAGCGTTTCCTTCTCCTTGGGCTTGCCTGACAGCTCGCCGACGTAGCTGTCGACTTCCATGATGCGCTCGTAACCGATATACACCGGCACGAACATGATGGGCCGCAACGGCTGGCGCAGATAGCTGCGCAGTGTCATCGACAGCATGCCGGTCTTTGGATTCAGTGATCGGCCCGTGCGACTGCGCCCACCCTCGATGAAATACTGGATGGGATGGCCGCGCGCCATGATGGCGCCCAGGTAGCGCGTGAACACGGCCGAATACAGCGGACTGCCGCGGAAGCTGCGCCGCATGAAAAACGCGCCGCCCTTGCGCAGCAGGGGCCCGACCACCGGCAGGTTCAGGTTGAGACCGGCCGCGATATGCGGCACCGCAAAGCCATGGGAATAGATCGCATATGGCATGAGCAGGTCGTCCATCGTGCTGCGGTGGCAGGGCACGTAGACCAGTTCGTTGCCCGCAGCGATGCCGGTGATGGTGTCGGCGTGCGCGACGAACACGCCGTCGTAGATGCGCGTCCAGAGCCGGCGCAGCGCCCGCTCCATGAGCCGCACGAAGATATGCGAATAGTCGGCGGCGATCTCCTCGAACATCGCCTGGGCACTCAGCAGCGCCTGCCGGCGCGTGATCTTGCGATCGACCGCCTCCTGCGCCACGAGCAGCCGCACTGCGCGCGCGCGCAGCACCTCGGCCATCAGTGTGCGCCGATGCGAGAGGTCCGGGCCGACGTAGGCGGTGCGCGAAGCGTTCAGCAGGCCCGTGAGATGACGTGCGATGCGCCTGGCCGCCTGGTTGTCCGGAGTTGCTTCCTCCGCCACCAGCGAACGCAGCGACACGCCGGTGCCGAACTCGACCAGCGTGTTGCGCCCGTTGAACAGCACCGCCATCGCGCGCCGCAGGTTGCTCGCCAGCGCCCATTGCTCGGAAAACAGGAGGCCGAACCAGGAGATGTGTTCACGCTGCGGCGCCCTGCCCCAGTAGACGGACACTGGAACCAGCAGCACATCGAAGTCGGGGTCGCGGCGACGTTCCGCCAGCAGTTCGCGCAATTCGAGGGGCGGCCGGCGGTCGAGTCGCGTACGCCAGAAGCCCACCTTGCGCGACAACGCCAGCAGCGACTGCACGCGCCGCGGCGCACCCGCAGGCAGCAGCTGCTTGCGCGGCCGCGGCAGTCCGGCGCTGGCGCAGGCCCGCTGCAGCACCAGCGCATCCAGCGAACTGTGACGGGCGAGGATGTAGCACACGGGCGCGACGGCAGCCTTCAGCGTCTCCGTCACTTCGCGTGGACGCACCGTGAATCGCAGCCAGGGCAGAAGGAACCTGCCGGTAAGACGCTCCATATCGGTCAGGGAACGTACTGCGACCGGCGAGATTCGATCAGGAAGTACTGGAACAGATAGCGCAGGAACGGGATGGCGCTGTGCAGGCGGTGATCGGATTCGACCAGATGCAGCGACAGGCGGTTGTCCTTCGCGAACTGCATGCTCTGTTCGCAGGGCACGACCTCGTCGCGCCAGCCATGTACCAGCGCAATCGGGCAGGACGGCAGACCGCGCTTCAGCGGGGGCACGCCGGGCATCAGGATGGCCGGCGCCATCAGGAACACGCCCTTGGCATGGAGCGTAGGCGCGGCGGCGAGCGACACATAGCCGCCGAGGCTCGCGCCCACCAGCACCAGATGGCCGGTGAAGCCACGACAGAATTCCTGCAGCATCTGCACACGGTCTTCCGCAGCGTCGACGCCGCGATAGTCCACGGCGGCGACATCGAAGCCTTCCGCTTCGGCAATCTCATACAGCGCGCGGATCTTGGTGCTGAATGGCGAGCCATCCAGTCCATGTGAAAACACTACATGTCCGGTTATCGACATGCGCACATCCTACCTGAGCTCGTGTGCGGCGAGCTGGTTGAGGCTCACCGGCCGCGTGGCGCTGCCGCCAGGTCCGTGTTCCACCAGCCATGAGAGTCGCGTGGCACCGTGCGCCGAGTGGTAGCCGTACACCAGGCGAAACAGCGCACCGGCCTGCTGCAGCGGCCCGTTCAGCCGCAGGTCGCAGAGTACGAAATAGTGGCGGTTGCGTTCGGCGCCTGCGAACGCACCGTTGGCAGCGAGCTGCTGCAGGAACTGCTCGACCTGGCGACACACGCGTTCGCGGCTGCGTGCCGTATTGCCCTCGCTGATCACCCAGCGTGTGCCGCGCTCGATGCTGGAACTGATGAACAGCGCCAGTTGCCGCGCACCGAGCAGGCGCGCATCCGGACCGTTGCCCAGCTCGCCAGCCAGCGTACAGAACTGGGTGAGCTCACGGGCCACCGTGCGCGTTGCCCGCAGGGTGTTGACCCCCCGGTGAGCAAGCCAGGCCCGCTGCAGCCGATCGACCCACACGAGCGGCGCCGCCGAGGGCCGGAGCAACGCGGGTTCAGCGGACTCCTGCCTCGCTGCTTCCGCCGGGACGCGCGCCAGCATGCCAGCAGCGGCAGCTGCAGGCGGAAACACATTCGGCCTGCCCTGCAGGCGATCGAGTGTCATCAGCCGCGGGAAGAACATCAGCGCGTCGGCGCTGTGGAATGGCCAGTCGCGCAGGCCGTCTTTTGCCTGCTGCACGCTGTTCCACGAAAGCGGAGGATCGACCAGCAGCAGTGCATGGTGGCGGCGGCAGAACCGCGCGCCAACCACCAGCACACTCATGCCGACATCGCGCTCGCGCGAGGGCGGCGGCAGGTAGAGATAGCTGAAGGAGGGACCGTCCAGCAGTGCAAACAGTCCCGATCGACGGCTTTCCGAACCGATCAGGTCGTAGTCCGACAGCAGCTGGCCATCGTCTCCATCGTTGTTGCACTCGACATAGCCGATCAGGGCGCGCGCATCGCCGCCACGCGTGATATCCGGGCGTTGCGAAGGCAGGCGACCTGCCACCCGCACGAGCTTGGAGATCGACAGCATGCGCGCCACATCGCGGGCCGAGCCACTGAGAATGGAAACGCGCCGGAAGATCTCCTGGTTGAGCACCAGCTCGGAGCCGCGGCTGCGCACCCGTTGCACGACGAGATTGAAGAGATCGGGGTCGAACTGGCCGATGCCGTCGTAATCCACCGAGACGCGCAGGAATTCGTGCGAACCAGGGCTCATGCCGGTGAGCACCAGCCTTTCTTCGCCGGCCGGCAGATCGATGCTCGGCGCCCGGCCTTCACTGACCACGCGCACGACGATCGCGCTCTGGCCACCATGTTCGAAGAACTGCTCCACCGCATGCGGCAGCATCGACTGCGCCCACAGTCCGCCGAACTGCTGCTGGAAATGATTGAAGTCAGTGATGGCCACTGGCTCATCGACGGGGCCCTTGAGGCAGCGACCGACGAAGGCGACGATGCCAACGGGCTGCGGCGCGATCTGGGCGCCGAGACTGGGGGAGGGAGCGGGAGTCGGAGGCGCCAGGGCGATGCCCCTGCCGTCCGCGATGGGCCCCTCCTGTGGTGTCACCGCGCTGCTTACTTAAGCCGCCGGCCGCGGGGCGGAATCCTGCGCCTGACGCTGTTTCAGCTCAGCGGCGGCGCGCGCCGCTTCTTCCTGCTTGCGCGCAACTTCACCCAGCATCACCTTGAGCCATTCAGAAAGCTTCGACATGCGCAAAAGGATAGCCTAAGTGCGCGGTGCCTGCTGCTGTTCGACAACCATGTCCTTGACGGCCTTCTGCTCTTTAAGCGCCGGATCGTCGGCGCCATCCCAGTTGGCACCAGCCGGCACGCGATTTTCGACCCGCGGCGCAGCAGCAATGATGGCGGCCACCTTCTGCCCGGAATCGGAAACAGACAGCGCCAGACCGCGTGGATCCTTGGTGATCTCTTCCACCCGTTTCCAGTCGACGGTCTCCTGGCGTGCGGCAAGCTCGGTCTCGATGCGCTTGGTCAGCGTCTTCGACAGCAGTTTGGGCTGCGCCTTCGACCAGTCGCGCTTGTCGTCTTCCAGCACGTTATAGGCCTGCAGGTAGAGCTGATCCTTATGCCAGCCGAACACATAGGGCTGGTTCACGACGGTTACCGGGGTGCCTGTTGCCACCATGCCGAACAGCTTCTCGACGTCTTCGGGATAAAGCCGCAGGCAGCCGTGACTGGAACGCAGGCCGACGCCATAGGGCTTGTTCGTGCCGTGGATCAGATAGCTCGGCCAGCCCAGCGTGAACTTGTAGGCGCCGAGCGGATTGTCAGGCCCGGCCGGCACCACTGCAGGCAGGATTTCGCCATTGGCCTTGTGCTCGGCGCGCACCGATGCGGGCGGATGCCAGACCGGATCCTTCTGCTTCGACACGACCTTGGTCTTGCCTTCAGGCGTGGACCAGCCAACCTTGCCGATGCCGATGGGATGCGTATAGACCACCTGCTTCTGTCCCGGCTTCATCACCGGAAAGTAGTAGATGCGCATGGCCGCGATGTTCACCACGATGCCTTTGCGTTCGGCACTGGGCAGCACGAACTGCGTGGGCACCACCACTTCCTTGCCAACGCCGGGCAGCCAGGGATCCACACCCGGATTGGCGCGCACGATTTCCTCGTAGCCGACATTGAAGCGACGCGCGATGTCCGGCAGCGTGTCGTTTTTGCCGACCACGGTGACCTGCAGCTCACCGACCACGTCGTCATGCAGTGCATCGATCTCGAAGCGATGCGTGTCGACGGGCTTGGCGTAAACAGGCGGTGGCGGCTCGACGACCACGGCGACAGGTGGAGGCGGCGGTGGTTCTACCGGTGGCTTCATCAATGAGCAAGCCGCAAGCATTGAAGCTGCGGCACCCAGGACCAGCAATCGCGTGTTCATGGGCGGATTATTACACCGCCAGCACGATTACAGCAGTAGCGGCTGATCCGGCAGCTCGTTTCTGGCGGCATTATTTGCCGGGAAATGCCGCTCCAGCAGCTGCGATGCGCCATCGACTGCCGCCAATGCGCCGATGGCATGTCGACCGTTGCGGAATTCCGTCTCCACGCGCCGACAGAGTGCATCCCAGTCCGGTTGCGGCACGCAGCGCGCGAGACCGCGATCCGCGACGATTTCCACCGCATGCTCGGCATGCAGCACATAAATCAGCACGCCGTTGTTGTGTTCGGTGTCCCACACACGCAGCAGTCCGAATACTTCCAGCGCCCGTTCGCGCGGCGTGAGACCGGCCAGCAGGTCCCCCAGCTCCAGCGCATGCTCCACGGCAAATCGCACTTCGCCCGCATGGGCGCGCTCGGACGCCGTGACGCGCTGTTCGATCTGCGTGAGCAGCGTTTGCGGATAGCGCAGGCGCAGCACCCAGAACGGTGTCAGCAGGTGTCTAACAATCCGCAGCATTCACCACCTGCCCGAGGCGCCGCCGCCCCCAAAGCCGCCCCCGCCGCCGCCGAAACCACCGCCTCCGCCAAAGCCGCCCCCGCCCAGTCCACCGCCGAGGCCACCACCGCCAAACCCGCCCCAGGGCCCCCCGCGTCCGCCGCGGCCATTGCCAACGTTGGCCGCAATGCCCGCGAACAGGCTGAACAGTCCCGCCACCAGCCCAGCGACCACCGCAATGCCGACCAGTGACGACACCAGCCACACCACGCCGCCGGCGAGACAGCCCGTGGCCAGTGCGCCGAGCGTGCGGCCGAGGATGGCGCGCAGCACCGCACCACCAATGAGTACACCGAAGAACAGCACAGGCAGCATCCCGAACACCTTGTCGCCCGAGCCGCGCCAGCGCTTGTCCGGCGGCGGCAGCGGCTCGCCATCGACCACGCTCATGATCTGCTGCAGGCCGGCGCTCACGCCGCCGTAGATGTCACCCTGCCGGAACAGCGGCTTGATGGTGTCCTCGATGATGCGTTTGGAGATCGCATCTGGCAGCACGCCCTCCAGGCCATAGCCGACCTCGATGCGCAGTGCGCGGTCCTGCAGGGCCACCAGCAGCAACGCGCCATCGTCCGGCTGCTTGCGGCCCAGCTTCCAGGCGTCCACCACGCGGATGGAGTACTGCTCGATGGCTTCGGGCGCCGTGGTGGGAACAACGAGCAGCGCGATCTGCGCACCCTTGCGCTGCTCGAAGGCGGCGAGCTTCTGCTC
>JBDSGY010000051.1:0-3822 GCA_039918755.1 Steroidobacteraceae bacterium | reverse complement strand
CAGCTCGCCCGACTGCTGCACCGGTCGCAATGGCTCAGCGATGCACGCTTCGCGGACCCGGATCTGCGGCGCAGGAACGGGGTCGCCATGCAGGCCGAACTGGCCGCGGTGCTGCTGAGTCGTGATGCGGCGGAGTGGGAAGGCCTGCTCAGTGGCGCTGGCATTCCCTGTGGCATGGTGCGCGACATCGGCGAAGCCATGACTTTGCCGGCGCTGGATGAACGGGGCTTGCGTCTGCCGCTGCAGGTGCCAGGCCTGCCGCACCGTGAGGACGTTTCGATCCTGGGTCCGGGATTCCTTTCTTCGCAGGGCCGCACGCCGTCGCCAGGCGCACCGCCACGCCATGGTGAGCACACGGCGGAAATCCTTGCCTGGCTCGCGGAGCCTGCGGCGCAGCGATAGATCCCACCCAGCTGCCCGCTACTCGAATACGTTCAGGATGCTCTGGTACTTCTCGATGTACCAGCGGTTCTCGTTGTTGTATCGCGGTATGGCCACCGGGCGAACCTCGCCTTCTTCCTCTTTCCAGAGGCACGGGCAGGCCACGGGGTTTGCTTCGCGCTGCTCGCCCGGCGGACGCAGTTCTTCAAGCTCCACACCCATCTTCTTCATGACATTGTAGAGCTTGTTCACATTGCGGGGACCGCCGTTGTATGCGGCCACCGGGAAGATGCCCAGCACATGCTTGTTCTGGCGATAGGCGTCGCGGATATCCGCACGCATCTGGCCGAGTTCGATATCGAAAAGGCAGATTGCGGCCTTCATGGCATTCAACAGATTCGTCGCGCCACGTTCGAAATTCGGATCGATGCCCGCTGCCGGGCAGCGCCTGACCACCATTGAATAGGTGCCGTTGCGACGCTTGTTCGTGAACTGCATCGGGCCGATGGCCGCTGCGCGGGACACGCTGTACCGGTAGGCTTCTTCGCGCTTCAGGCCGTACTGGCTCAGCACTTCATTGACAGCAGTTTCCTTGTTGTCGATGAAGTCGACGTCGTCCGTCTGCTCGATCACTGCCAGTGTGGTGATCACTTCCGCTGGCACCACATCGGCCAGCAGTTCACCAGGAAATGCTCCCGATGGCACGGTCGCGGCGCGCAGTTCCTCAATGGCCCTGCGCGCGGTGGACAACAGGTGGTCCCGGCCACCCGTGACGAACTGCGGATCCAGCGTGTCTTCGGTGAACGGCAGGTAGACGATCGGCCGCGCGCTGTCTGCGACCGCGCGCCAGCGTTTCTTCTTGAGCAGGTCGCTGTCAAATACGGGAAATTTCCGCCCATAGACCTTCAATTGCTCGCCGTCCTTCGAGAAGGCGAACATCAGTCGCTCGGCACCCGTGCCCTTGACGTGCTGGGCGGTGATTCCCGGCGTGCGCACGATGACGGCCATGGGCTTTCCACCCGGCTTCCATTTTACCGGCGGGCGCGGAATTTCGATCTCCGCGATGGTCCACTGTTTCTTCGCCTGACTCCACAGGGCAAATGCCACCGGACGCCCGCGCAGTGTCTCCCGCTTGCCCTTGCCGGTGAATACGTACTGCAGCTTCACGTCGCGCAGCAACGCTTGCGCCATGGCCACCAGATCATTGATGACCTCGTGCCTGTCGCGCTGGCGGGCTTCGATTACGACCTCGGCGAGTTCATCAACAGGGCCGGCATCCTTCCGCTGCTCTGATTCGGCGACGGTCAGCGGCACTTCACCGCCTTCTGCTTTTTCCTCCGACCGCTCCTCGTGCTGTTCTTTCAGCGCAGGTTCCTCGGGGACATAAATGGCCTCACCTTCGTCAGAGGCGCCTCCCGTTGTCGTGCAAGCCGTGCACAACAGGGAAATACCAATCAGCAGCGCCTGTACTGCGCCTCGTATCGCGAGCCTGTTCATACGCGCATGGTACTTTGTAAGTAGGACCGATTGAACGGGAGTGACTCCATGGAGAAGAAGAACTGAGTCGTCGGCAGATGCTCGGCACGATGGCCGCGACCGGGGCGGGGCTGTTGGACGTTTCGACAGCACGGGGCGCAGAAAGTGCCGGCTCGCCCGCACGCGACGTTGGCGCCTCACAGCGGCCACCGATCACGGATGTGAAGGACAAAGTGGCGTACATCACCGGTGGTTCCAGCGGCAACTCGCCGATCTAAAGCCTCAGTTCTGCGCGACAGTTCGTCCGGGCCCACCGAAACACTTCGGACCGCCGAGCCACGACTCGATGATGCCAAGCGTCTGGCGATGCCATTCCGGGCGCCAGGGCAGCGTGTGCCACATTTCCTTGATCTCGACGTATTCGACGTCCTTGCCCGCGCGCTTCATCGCCCGGTAGAAAAGCCGTGAATGTTCGGTATCCGCCTGCCGGTCGCGATCACCGTGATACAGCAGGATCGGAATGTCGCCCTTGTCCGCGTTCTCTACGGGGCTCATGCCCTTGACCGTCCATCCCTGCACCTGACGCTGCAGGCGACTCTCACCCCATTCGTTCTGGATCAACTTGAGGCTGGATACGCCGGCCCCTGCCAATGCACAGACGAAGGGTCCTTTGGGGCGCACGGACGCGGCGATCGCTGCGAAGCCACCATACGAATAGCCGAAGATCGCGATGCGCTTCGCATCGGCAACGCCCTGCTGTGCAAGCCAGCGTGCAGCATCATCATTGTCGTCCTGCATCTTCAGGCCCCAGTTTTCATCGCCAGCCAGCCACAGCTGCATGCCAAGTCCGTCCGATCCCCGGTACTGGGGCTGCAGCACTGCGTAGCCGCGGCTCGCCAGGAACTGCGTCCATCCGGTCGGATCCCAGTCCACATAGTCGCGGGCCCAGGGACCGCCGTGCGGCAGTACCACGGCGGGCACGGCGGCACTCCCCTGCGTCCAGCCGGGAGGCGTGGTGAGGATGGCGGGGATGGTCAGGCCGTCGCGCGCCTGATAAGTGACCCAGCGCGTAGTGCCCATGTTTGCGGGACTGAGCCAGGGTCGCTGCCCGCCTAGCTTGGAGAGCGAGACCGGATTGCCCGCCTTCACCAGGTAGTAATCCGGTGGCCGCGCCGGACCTTCGACTGTGGCGATGGCCACCTTCTGGGCCTCGCGCACGCTGCTGAGCGTGACGCTCAAGCCCGGGAACTGCTTCTTGAGCATCGCGTGCAGCGGCGCACGAAAATCATCGACGAACGCCTGCTCGATCGCGGGTCCCGATACGGTGACGCCAACCGGGCCCTGCCACGTGCCATTCGGCGCGCGCGCGAAAACCACGTTGTCCGTGTCGTAGCGTTCGTTCTGGAACAGGGGCTCCGGGTCGAACTTCTTCGTCTGCACGTCGAACAGCATCACCTTGGTGAAGTTGCTGTCCTTGTTGGTGGCGACCAGCAGTTTGCCCTGCTCGTGATCGAAACCCAAAGGTTCAAGCGTGCGCCGCGATTTGACCGCATAGCTCAGCGCATCGAGCGATTCCCAGGATGAGCGGGCGTCCTTGCGGTAATAGCGGCGGACCCAGCTGGCGCCGCTCGAGTCCGTTTCCACTTTCTGGCGCAGCAGCAGTTCGCCGGTGAACGGACTCACGCCCGCCGGCATGAACTCGAATTCCTCGTTGCCTTCGGCGATGCGCTCTGCCTTGCCTGTGCGTGTGTCGAGCTTCCAGATTTCCTGCGTGCCCTGCGAGATGTTGGCGCGTTCCACCAGGATGTAATTCTCGTCGGGCAGCCGCTCGCTGAAGATGCCGACATTGATGCCAAGGTTTTCCACGCGACGCGCGGCGTCGTCAGTTGAACCGCCGGTGCGCAGCGGTTCTTCAAACGACGATCCCTTGAGATCGGTGATGTAGAGCTTGCGGGTGAAGCCCTT
>JBDSGY010000050.1:0-3930 GCA_039918755.1 Steroidobacteraceae bacterium | reverse complement strand
TGCCTGCCGACGGAGAGGCAGACAAGGTGAACGGTGCGACGCTCGTCTGGCATGCGCTCGATACGGCCAACTACAACGTGAACCTCTATCACTTCGCCTGGGCGCTCTCGAAACCCACGTCCAATGTGTTGTTCTGGGTACAGACCACGGTGGACTCGCCGCGCGAGATGCAGAACGTGCGCCTGGCGATCGGCTCGAACGCCGCCTCGCGCTGGTGGCTCAACGGCGAACAGGTCATTGCATTGAATGATGACCGCCAGACCGTGATCGATGACGGCGTCTCCCGACGCATCACGCTGCACAAGGGCCGCAACGTCATCATCGCCGCGATCATCAATGGCGGCGGTGCCACGGATTTCTGCGCGCGCTTCCTCGACGAGGACGACATGCCGATACGGGGACTGCAAGTATCCCTGAAGTGAAGACTCCCGATCTTTTGCTCGACGAGGTATTGGATGAAGCCAGTGGTTTGGGGAGTACTGGGCACGGCACGCATCGGCGTGGAAAAGGTTCTGCCCGCCATGCAGCGCAGTCCGTGGATTGATCTGCGCGGCATCGCCTCGCGCAATTTGGAGACTGCTCAAACGGCGGCGCGGCGCCTCGGAATTCCACAGGCCTATGGCAGCTATGAGTCACTGATCGCCGATCCGCAGATCGAAGCCATCTACAACCCGCTGCCCAATCACCTGCATGTGCCGCTGACACTTGCCGCAGCGCGGGCCGGCAAGCATGTATTGTGCGAGAAGCCCATCGCACTGAGTGCCGATGAGGCGCGCACGCTGCAGGATGCCGCTGGAAAGGTGCGCATCGCCGAAGCCTTCATGGTGCGCCACCACCCCCAGTGGCAGCGCGTGCGCGCGCTCCTTCGGAGTGGTCGTATCGGCACGCCACACGCAGTGCAAGCCGTCTTCGCGTACTTCAATGACAACCCGGCGGACATCCGCAACCAGCGCGAAATCGGCGGCGGCGCGCTGTATGACATCGGCTGCTACGCCCTCGTCGCGGCGCGGTATGTCTTTGAAGCGGAGCCGGTACGCGCAGTGTCCCTGGTCGATCGTGACCCACAGCTTCACATCGACCATGTCACCAGCGGCCTGCTGGACTTTGGCGCCGGCCGCCACCTCTCGTTCACCGTTTCCACCCAGTGCTGTTCCCACCAGCGCGTCACTGTGCTCGGCACGCGCGGGCGCATCGAAGTATTGATTCCCTTCAACGCACTGCAGGGCGCCGTCAGCCAGATTCGCATCGATGAGAGGGGCAAACTCGATGGCAGCGGCATCACGGTGGAGACGCTGCCAGAGGCCGATCAATACCTGCGCATGGCCGAAGACTTTTCCCGCACCATACGTGGCGAGCAGGCTCCGTTCTGGGGACTGGACGATGCCATCGCGCAGATGGCGGCGATCGACGCGCTGTGGCGTTCCGAACGCAGCCGCGCCTGGGAAGCGATCTAGGCGATGCACGTCGCAAGGCGTTCGACCAGCGCCTGCCCGCCCGACGCAAAACGGCTCGATCAAACCATCGGCGCGCTCATTTATCCGGCAGTGCTGAGGGATACATTGGCCTCACCAGGTCTGGCGTTTCTTCGTACTTGCTTCTGGCGGCCCACAGAATGCCGCGATGGAGCATGGTCAGAGCCTCCGGAGACTCGAACACTGCAGGCTGATGCCCCAATGAGGTATAGAACACGCGCCCCTTGCCGTAAACTTTCTTCCACGCCACCGGCATGGTGGCGCCTTTCACCCAATAATCATGGTCGGCATTGAAGGTGGTGGCGGCCAGCACCTTGTTGTTGGGGTCTACATGCATGTAGTGCTCGAGCGTATCGGTCACCGTCACCTCGAAACCTTCTGACTTCAGCCAGGGCACGACCATGTCGCGGTATTTTTCCGGCGCATGCCCTTTCCAGCCGCCGTAGACAAACAGGGCCTTGCGCGGCTCTTCCTGCGCCAGTGATTCTGATGTGATACCCGCCGCCAGGAGCTGACTTGCGACCAACAGCGCCGCAGATTTCAGAAACGATGCGCGCTTGTCGGGGAATATCATGCCAGCTCCTTGCTATACCTGGTGTGACGGCGCTTCCGGCAGGGTGGACGCAAACAGCGTCGAGACAGATTACAAGACAAGAGCTGTTGGTTCAGGCCGTCAGCTCTACGCCAGTCCATACAGCCCGGCGGATCGGCAAACTTGCGGGATTCGCCCACGGGTTTGCGTTGCGAATCAAGCTACTCAAACAGCCCTGACGCAGTTCCAAGGATTTCACCTCTATGGCATAACATGTGCCTGCAAAGGTTGCGAGCACGTTCGGATGTCCGGTTGGGACTGAAGGGGGCAAAATCATGGTTCATCGTTTTGTGGGCTGTTCCATCCTGCTTATAGCGCCCCTGGCCGTAGCGATGGATCCCGTCAGTCAGGCACCGATCATGAGGTGCGAATCGTTGCAGGGCAGATCGTTCTACAACGTCGCGATCACCACGGCGATGCCTGTACCCGCGTCAAGCGACACGCCGGCTTACTGCAAGGTTGGTGGCACCGAAAGCGGCACGGAACACGACATGGAGATCCGGTTACCGAGCCGCTGGCTCGAACGCTATGTGCAACGTGGCGGCGGCGGATTCGATGGCAGCATCCCTCCCGTGGCCGTGTTGGCGCCCGCATTGCTCGCAGGTGCCGTGCAAGGTGCGAACAACGGCGGTCATCGCGACCGCAGTGGCGCCGCTCTGCTGAACAATCCGCGCGCCGTGGAGCGTTATGCCCATGGCGCCATTTTGACCGCCACCCGCTTCGGCAAGGCCGTCACACAGGCGTACTATGGCAGGTCGCCGAAGTACTCTTATTACGAAGGCTGCTCGAATGGCGGCAGGGGCGCGTACAACGCGGCTGCAAAGTACGGCAACGAGTTCGACGGGATCATTGCGGGCGCGCCCACGCGCAACCTGGCAGGTCAGGTCGCTCAGTGGACCCAGGCTGTTCCGCTGTCGATGCCAAGTGCCGCCCAGCTTCGCGGGCTGCATGCCGCTGCAGTGAAGAAGTGCGATGCGGAAGACGGCCTTGCAGACGGGGTCATTTCGAACTGGGCAGCCTGCAAGCTCGACCCGTCGGAAGTCGCCGCATCTCTCGGGATGACGGATGCACAGGCAGCGGCCGTCCGCACTTTGCAGCAGGGGCTGAAGCGCAAGGATGGCCGCGTCGTCACCGCGCCGTTCAGTAATGGCGACATCAGCGCCAGCGCGCCGACCTTTCCCCTGCTCTTCGGTGCCGGGCAGATGCGTAACGTCGTGCTCAACGACGCCGCATGGAGGCCCGAGACCTTCGATCTGGAGGCGATGATGCCCGTGATCACGTCAGTGCTCGACGAGCGCTATCAGTTCAGCGCATCACGTGATGACCTGGTCCAGTATCTGAAAGCCGGTCGCAAAGTCATCGTCTGGCACGGCGCGGATGACGGCATGCTGTCGCCCCACGACACCATCCGCGGCTGGACGGAAGTGACCGACGCCGCAGGTGCGGATGTCGCAGGAGCCAACTCCCGTCTTTACATCGCCCCCGGAGTGAATCACTGCGCAGGTGGATCCGGCGCCGACAGCTTCGACATGCTGGGTGCTTTGATGAAATGGGTCGAGACGGGTCGAGCGCCCGAGACACTGCTGGCATCGAAGCGGGACGCGGGCACCGGCAAGACGCTGCTTACCCGCCCGCTTTGTCGTTATCCCTCCTGGCCACGGTATTCGGGAAAGGGCGACCCTGCGGACTCCGCGAGTTTCGCCTGCACCACGCCGTGATCAGGCGAGGCACCATCATGAACGTAGAATTGCGCGCACTGGCAAGGATTGCTGTCATCGCGCTGCTCGCACCACAGTTGGCGAATGTTCATGCCGCCGAGAACACGCTCGGATACAACACAACTCCGTTCATTCCGGGTACGCCATG
>JBDSGY010000049.1:0-8148 GCA_039918755.1 Steroidobacteraceae bacterium | reverse complement strand
CATCGTCACTTCCTTCGGTCGCAATATCTCGCCGGAGTGGATTGAAGGCCTGCTGTGCGAGCACCGCGCCATTGCCCAGGCCATGGTGTACGGCGACCACGCAGCGCGGCTCTCTGCGCTGATCGTGGCGCGCGGCACCAATGAAGCAGTGGCTGCGGCAATCGCCGCCGTGAACGCGCAGCTACCGGAATACGCGCGCGTGGCCCGCTGGCGCCAGGTTGCGCCATTTACACCGGCCAATGGCCTGCTGACGGGCAATGGCCGTTTGCGCCGGCCGCAGATTTCTTCGGTTCACCTGACCCCGGAGGTCGCCGATGCCGTTCTTTGAGCATCTCGTGAGACAGACGGCTGCCGAGCGCCAGTTGTTGATCAGTGTGCCGCAGCTGCAGGCAGGTCTGGCTGGTGAAATCAGCCCGGAGGGTTACATCGATTACCTCACCCAGGCTTACCACCATGTGCGCCACACGGTGCCACTGCTGCGCCTGGCGCGACGCCGCGTGGCAGGCAGGCCGGCACTTGAAGCGGCACTCGATGAATACATTGCAGAGGAGACCGGCCACGAGCACTGGGTGCTGGCCGACATCAAGGCTGCCGGCGGCGACGCCATTGCGGCAGCGGCCTCGCAGCCGGGAGCAGCTGTGAAACTGATGGTTGATTGCGCCTATGACCGCGTGGGTCGCGGCAATCCGCTCAGCATGTTCGGGATGGTGTATGTGCTGGAAGGCACGAGCGTGGCGATGGCATCGCAGGGTGCAGCCGCGATCCAGTCACGCCTGGGCCTGCCGGATGCGGCCTTTACCTACCTGACTTCACACGGTGCGCTCGATCAGGAGCATCTGCGCTTCTTCGAACGCCTGGTGAACACCATCGACGATCCGGAAGACCAGCGCGAAATCATCCGCATGGCGCGCGACATGTTCCGGCTCTTTGCAGAGCTGTTTCGTTCCATAGACACAGGAGTTCGCCATGCAGCGGCTTGAGCAGAAGATTGTGGTGCTGAGCGGCGCCGCTGGTGGTATCGGGTCGCTGGTCGCGCGACAGCTGCGGGCGCGCGGCGCGCGCGTCGTCGGTGTGGACCTGGCGGCCTGTCCGGATTGCGACGAATCGCTGCGCGGCGACCTGTCGACGGTGACCGGCATGCAGGAGCTGGGTCAGAGCCTGGCGGCGCGGCGTGTCGACGTGCTGATCAACCTGGCGGGAATCCAGTATTTCGGTCCGTTCGATCTGCAGTCCGCTGAATCCATTGCGCTGGGATACAGCGTGAACCTGGCGGCGCCGACGGTGCTGGCGCGAGCTGTCGTTCCACAGATGAAGACCCGCGGCAGCGGCCAGATCGTCAACATCGGTTCGGTGTTCGGCGCGATTCCCTTCGCGCATTTCGTTACCTATTCGGCAGCCAAAGCCGGCCTCAGGGCACTGAGCGAGGGCCTGCGTCGTGAGCTCTCGGGGTCAGGCGTGCGCGTTACCCACATCGCACCGCGTGCCGTGAAGACGAAGTTCAACAGCGACCGGGTCTTGCAGTTCGCGCGGCTTGTCAACATGAACATGGATCCACCGGAGCTCGTCGCTGCGCGCATTGTCGCAACGGTCGGTGCGCCGGTGAACAGCGTGGTCATCGGCTTTCCGGAATCATTGTTCGTGCGGATCAATGCGCTGGCGCCGTCGCTGGTGGACCGGGCGCTGCGCGCAAACGATCGCAAGGCGGCGGCCATTTTCACCCAGGCGGAGCAGGCACTATGAAGGCTTTGAAATGCATGTTGCTGCTGGTTGCGGCGATGCCGGCACTGGCCGGTGCGGTTTCCGTGGAGCAGTTGCGCAGCGACTGGGCGCATGTGCAATACGAGATACCCGAAGCGGGCAGGCTCGATGCCATGTCCCACCTGAAGAATGTTGCCGATGCGGCGCTCGCGGCCGATTCGAACAGTGCGGGCCTGCTCATCTGGGATGCCATCATCACTTCCTCGATGGCAGGTCTGAAGGGCGGGCTGGGTGCGCTGTCGCTGGCGAAGGAATCGCGCGCGAAGCTGGAGCAGGCCGAGAAGCTGCAGCCGGGTGCGCTGAATGGCAGTGCGCTGACCAGTCTGGGGGCGCTGTACTATCAGGTGCCGGGCTGGCCCATCGGCTTTGGCAACAAGGACAAGGCACGCGCCAGCCTGCTCGCGGCGCTGAAGATCGATCCGGACAGCATTGATGCCAATTATTTCTATGCGGACTTCCTGCTGTCGCAGGGTGATCATGCCGGTGCGCGCAAGGCGGCAGAGCATGCGCTGGCAGCGCCGCCACGCCCTGGTCGGGAAGTGGCTGACAATGGTCGCCGCGCCGAGGCGCGCGTCTTGATTGCAAAGCTGGGGGTCCACGCAGGCGGGTGACAATGGATGGCCCGAATGCAGGATCTCCGATAGTGCCGGCGAGCGAGCCTGCTGGCCTCGTGGCGCTGTACGCGCAGTATCGGCTAGAGATCCTGCGCTTCCTGCGCGCCCGCACGCGTGATCCTGCCGAAGCCGAGGACGTGATCCAGGAGCTGTGGATCAGGTTGCAGGCAGGTCGTGGCGGTCCGGTTGGCAACGGTCGCGCCTATCTCTTCCAGATGGCGAACAATCTGGTGCTGGATCGGGCACGGGCGCGGCGCCGGCGCGCGCTGCGTGACCAGATGTGGACCGAGCAGTCGCTGGACTTCACTGCTGGCGAAGCTGCTGCGGAGCCCGCGCCAGGTCCGGCAGAGTCGCTGTTGCAGGCCGAAGAGCTCCGGCAGCTGACGGCGGCCATGCAGACACTGCCCGACGCCGCGCGTCGCGCGTTCTTCCTGCACAAGATCGATGGGCTCAGCCACGCCGAGGTGGCTGCCAAGCTGGGCATCAGCCGCAGTGGTGTCGAGAAACACATCGCGGTGGCGATGAAACATCTGCGGCGTGCGCTGCTGGACTGAGGTTGCATGCGCGCGGTGACGTCTCCAGTTGCAGACAGAGGTACATGACCATGGTCGGCGTTGAAAGCAGTGTGGACGAGCAGATCCTGCAGGCGGCAATCCGCTGGCACGAGGCCAGTTCGCGCAGCGACTGCGACTGGGAAGCATTGACCGCGTGGCTGGAAGCCGACGCCGCACATCAGCAGGCCTATGCCGATGTCGCCTTGCTGAACGATCAGGTCGCGCGGCAAACGCAGCAGCTGCAGGGGGCGCGCGCGGTGATGCAGCTGCCATCCCGATTGCAGCGCGCGTGGCCTGCAGCACTGGTTGCGGCCGCCGTGGCAGCAGTCGCGCTGCTGCTCGCACCTCTGCAGCCCTTGACCCATATCAAGGCCCGCAGCTACCAGGCGGACACCCGTCAATCGCGCAGCATTGAACTCGATGATGGCTCGAAGATCCTGCTGGCGCCGGGAAGCAGCCTGCGCGTCTCGGGCTGGCATCATGATCATGTCGAGCTTGCGGGCGTTGCCTATTTCGATGTGCCGCATGACCCGGAGCGGACGCTGATCCTGTCCGCCGGTGAATTTTCCATTCGTGACATCGGCACGCGCTTTGAAGTGGTGAGCTCGGCGCGGGAACTGAAGGTCGCGGTCGCCGAAGGCAGCGTAACCGTCGATCTGCCAGGCGGCGCCGGCTCGGTGCAAGTCAATGCAGGCCGCCGACTGCTGGTGTCGGGCGAGTTGCCGGTCGCCGAATATGCGAGCATTGCGGCCGCGGATGTTGCAGGCTGGCGCGAGGGCAGGCTGGTCTTCCATAACGAACCGCTGTCGATGGTGGTACAGCAGATCAGTCCGCACGCGGGCGTCACCGTCACGGTGGATGCGGCCATCGCAGCGCGAAGATTCTCGGGTGTGCTTGCTATTGGGGATGGTTCGCAGCTTGTTTCGCGACTGGAAGAAATCATGGGTCTGGTGGGGCAGCGCGAAGCTGCTGCCGTGCATCTTTCTGCTGCTGCCCTGGGTCCCTGACGCGCACTCGGCATCCGCTCCCGCTGCAGGTTTCCAGTTCGACATTCCAGCGACCACGCTGGAGGATGCGCTGACGCGATTCAGCGAACAGTCGGGTATCTCCGTCGGTATGTCGGGCAGCCTGCCGCGCCTCGCAACGCGGTCTGTCCACGGCAAATTCCCGGCGCTCGATGCGCTCCGGCTGCTGCTTGCCGATACGCCGTTCGAGCCATTGCAGATCAGCGCTTCGTCGTACCGGCTGCAGACGCGCACGGTAGGCGCGCCTGGCGGAGCGACGCCTGCGTCAGAACCCAACGAGTTGGCCGAAGTGGTGGTTACCGGTGCGAAGCGTGAGCAGAACCTGCGCACCGTGCCGATTTCCATGACGGTCATCAACGGTGCGGATCTACAGCTGCCGGGGCTGCCGAATGGCTCACGGGCGGCGCTGTTGCAGGACGCGACGATGAGCAGCACCAACCTGGGTCCCGGCCGCAACCGGCAGTACATTCGCGGCGTTGCGGACAGTCCGTTTCTGGGTCCGAGCCAGGCCACGGTGAGCGTGCAGTTCGACGACGCGCGGGCCACGTATGACGCCCCGGACCCCGACCTGCGCTTGCTGGATGTAGAGCAGGTCGAGATCCTGAAAGGGCCGCAGGGCCCGCTCTACGGCACCGGCGCTCTAGGTGGCGTATTCCACATCGTGCCGCGCCGGCCCGATCTGGATCGGCTGCACCTTTATGTCGGCACGCAGGTGACGGGTATCGCGGGTGGCGCAACCGGAACGGGCGTGGATGCTGTTATCAATGCGCCGCTGGTAGCGGGCAAGCTCGGCCTGCGCGCGGTGGCCTACGCGAGTACGGAACCTGGATGGATCGACAACGTCGGCGCGCGCAGTGATGCCAACGCTACGCAGGTTCGCGGTGGCCGGCTCGCGTTGCGTGCAGCGTTGCCAGGGGGCTGGACCTGGGATCTGCAGGGCATCGCGCAACTGGCTTCCAGCGACGATTCGCAATATCTCACCGGCGCAACGCAGCCCTTGCGACGCCGCGGCATTTTGCCCGAGCCGTATGACAACGATTTCTACCTGGGTTCGGTGACGGCGCGCGGTCGACTGCTCGACCACAACGCATTGCTGACAGCGAGCGTCATTGCGCACGAAGCGGACGGGACGCTGGATGCCAGTGATTCTGCCGCAGCCTGGAACCTGCCCGGGCCGCTGCGCTACGCGGACAGCCGCGGGTACCGGCTGGCCAATCAGGAAGTCCGCCTGTGGAGCGATGCGACGGCGCGCATCGGCTGGCTTCTCGGGGCGTCGCATCTTTCTGCCCACAGCGATATTGGTGGCACGCTGCTTGAGCCAGATGGCACCCGCCGCAATGTCCTGCAGACCGCCCAGCATGTCAGCGAGACTGCATTGTTCGGCGAGCTGGGCGCGCCGCTTGTCGCGCAGATGCGGGCCACGGTGGGCCTGCGCGTGTTCCGCAGCTCAATCGAGAACGAGCGCTCAAGCCCGCAGGCCGGGACTGCGTCCGAATCGACGCACACCTCCGTGACGCCGAGTGCGTCAGTGGACTGGCGTTCCGCGGACCAGCATCAGTTCCTGTATCTGCGCTATGCGCGCGCAGTGCGGCCGGGCGGGCTGGATCCCGCTGCCTCAGGGGCGGGCCGGTTTGCCGCCGACGAGCTGTCGAATGTGGATCTGGGGGCGCGTTTGCAGCTGTTCGACGGTGCCATGTCGCTGCAGGGCGCTCTGTTCGCGACGCGCTGGTCCCATATCCAGTCGGACTATCTGCTGCCGACCGGTCTGGTGGGCACCCGCAATGCCGGCGACGGTCGGAATGTGGGCGTGGAAGGGAACGCGGCGTGGCCTCTGGAGGCGGGATGGCGCTTCGAGGCGGGCGCAACCCTGCAGCATGCGCGCCTGCATCACGCAACGGTACCGGTGCTGGATGATGCGCGCCTGCCCGTGGTGCCGGATATGCGGCTGCGTGCTGCCGCAGTCCGATCGTTCGCAGTGGCTGGCTGGCAGGCTGCACTGCGTGCAGACCTGAACTATGCCAGTGCATCGCGCCTCAGTTTCGAGGAGGCGCTGGACCGCCGGACGAGTGGGTATGCCACGTTTGACGCGCGCTTCAGCATGCAACGCAGCGGACTCTCTCTGAGTCTGTCTGCGTCCAACCTGCTGGACTCCCATGCCGATACCTTCTCTTTCGGCAATCCGTTCTCGATCCGCAGCCATTCGCAGTACACGCCACTGCAGCCCAGGGCGTTGACGGCCGGCATCGCCTACGGCTGGTGAGAGACCGCGCTCGCGGATCACTGCATGGTCGCCAGGTAAGAAGTTCCGCCCAGCGCCACCATCTGCGCTTCGATCTGTCCCTGTCGGCGCAGCACATATCGGCCCGGATTCTCAGCCTTGTAGCGGATGGGATTCGGCAGCACTGCTGCCAGTCGGGCCGCCTCCGGGCGGGTGAGGTTTGCCGCGGGCTTGTGGAAGAACGCCTGCGCCGCAGCTTCCGCACCATAGATGCCGCGCCCGAGCTCAGCGATGTTGAGATAGATTTCCAGGATGCGCCGCTTCGACCACAGGCCTTCGATCAGCAGCGTGAACCAGGCTTCCAGTCCCTTGCGCACCCAGCTGTGTCCGTTCCACAGGAACAGGTTCTTGGCGACCTGCTGCGAAATCGTGCTCGCGCCGCGCGCGCGCCGGCCCCGCTCTGCATCGTCCAGCGCCTTCTGGATCTGCTTGAAGTCAAAGCCGTCGTGCATGGGAAAGAGCTGGTCCTCGGAGGCAATGACGGCCAGTGCCAGCTGGCGCGAGATCTGGTCGTAGTCACGCCACTGGTGCTGCAGGCGCCACGGGCGTGGGTCGTCATCCACCCATGAGGCCATGCGTGCCTGCACCATGAAGGCGCTGGTCCAGGGGTCGACGAAGCGCAGCGTGCCCACGGCGAACAGCGACAGCAGCACGGCGGCGATTGCCGCGAGTGCGAACAGGCGCAGCAGGCGCCGGAAAATTCCCCGCCGCTTGCTCACGCCATGTTCCCCGCGGGCAATCGGACTACTTGGCGGCGTCGACGCGCTTGGCGGAAACGATGACGACATCCGTCGCGGGCACATCGTCGTGTCCCTTGCGGCGGCTGGTGCGTTCTTTCGCGATGCGGTCGATGGTGTCCATGCCGTCGACCACCTTGCCGAACACGGCATAGCCGTAGTTGCCGGGCGAGTGATTCAGGAAATCGTTGTCGCTGAGATTGATGAAGAACTGCGAGGTGGCGCTGTTGACTTCGTTGGTGCGCGCCATGGCAACCGTGCCGCGATCGTTCTTGAGGCCGTTGGTCGCCTCGTTCTTGATCTGCGCCTTGTTCTTCTTCTGGCTCATGTCCGGCAGCATGCCGCCGCCCTGGATCATGAAGCCCGGAATGACGCGGTGGAAGATGAGGCCGTCGAAGAAGCCATCATCGACGTAGGAGAGGAAATTCTCGACGGAGACCGGTGCCTTTTCGGCGTCGAGTTCCAGCGTGAACGAGCCCAGCGAAGTTTCGAAACGGACCATGGAATGCCTTTACATGTGGATGAACGAATGGGCGCAACACTACCGCGTGTTGCGGTTCAGGGCCAGATCGCGGCGGTCACGCGGTCGAGCCCAGCCAGATCGCGGTGCGTCGCAACGCTTGCATATCCCAGCGCGCCGAGTTCCTGCTGCAGTCGCGGTGCCTGCGCCGCGCCATGTTCCAGCAGCAACAGGCCGCCTGGCCTGAGGTGCCGCCGGGCGTCGGCCGCGATCCGGAAGAGATCTGCGTAACCGTCCCCGGCCGCCACCAGCGCCGACTCGGGCTCATGCGCGAGTGCCGGCAATGCCGGATGAGTGGCCGCGATATAGGGGGGGTTGCTGACAATAGCGTCGAAGAGGTCGGCGGGAAGCGCATCGCACCAGCTGCCCGCGCGCAACGCCACGTTGGGAATCCCGAGGCGTTCGCGATTGATGGCAGCCACTTCCAGCGCAGCGGCCGATGCATCGGTCGCAATCAGCATCCAGTCGGCGCGTTCGCGCGCCAGTGCCATTGCGATGGCCCCGGAACCGGTGCCGAGGTCGGCGACGAGACGTGGTGCCTCGTCCAGCCGTGCCAGGCACAGTTCCACCACCAGCTCGGTTTCCGGGCGCGGCACCAGCACTGCCGGCGACACCACCAGTGGCAGCGACCAGAACTCGCGGATGCCGGTGATGTAGGCCAG
>JBDSGY010000048.1:0-10467 GCA_039918755.1 Steroidobacteraceae bacterium | reverse complement strand
CCTCACCGGCCAGGTGCGCAACATCGCCGAGGTGGCCACCGCCATCGCCAGCGGCGACCTGTCGCGCAAGATCACGGTGGACGTGCGTGGCGAGATCCTGCAGCTGAAGGAAACCATCAACACGATGGTGGACCAGCTGAATGGCTTTGCGGCCGAGGTGACGCGCGTGGCGCGCGAGGTGGGCACCGAAGGCAAGCTCGGCGGCCAGGCAGAGGTGCCCGGCGTGGCCGGCACCTGGAAGGACCTCACCGACAACGTCAACACCATGGCCAACAACCTGACCAACCAGGTGCGCGGCATCGTGAAGGTGGTGACCGCGGTGGCCAATGGCGACCTGCGCCAGCGCCTGATGGTGGAGTCGAAGGGCGAAGTGGCGGCGCTGGCCGAGACCATCAACAGCATGACCGATACGCTGGCCACGTTCGCCGACCAGGTGACCAGCGTGGCGCGTGAGGTGGGCGTGGAAGGAAGGTTGGGTGGCCAGGCCAACGTGCCGGGTGCATCCGGCACGTGGCGAGACCTGACCGCGAACGTGAATCTGCTGGCTGCAAACCTGACGACACAGGTGCGCGCCATCGCAGAAGTCGCGACGGCGGTGACCAAGGGAGAGCTGACCCGCTCCATCCAGGTCAACGCCCGCGGCGAAGTGTCGGACCTGAAAGACAACATCAACGCGATGATCGGCACGCTGAAGGTAACCACTGAACGCAATACCGAGCAAGACTGGCTCAAGACCAACCTGGCGAAATTCAGCCGCATGATGCAGGGCCAGCGTGACCTCGTCACGGTGGGCAACATGCTGCTGGCCGAGCTGGCGCCGCTGGTGAACGCCCAGCACGCGCTGGTGTATGTCATCGACCAGGACGAGCGTGGCCCCATCCTGAAGCAGTTGTCCGGATACGCGGACGTCCGTGACCGATCGGACCCTCGCTGCTACCAGTTGAACGAAGGGCTGGTGGGCCAATGCGCCGCGGATGGACGCCGCATCCTGCTGGATTCGATTCCGGATGAAGCGGTGCACGTGACCAGCGGCCTGGTGTCGGCGCGGGCGCGCAGCGTGATTGCGCTGCCGGTGCTGTACGAAGGGCAGGTCAAGGCCGTCATCGAGCTCGCCTCCCTGCATGAATTCACGGCGCCTCACCTTGCCTTCCTCGAGCAGCTCACCGGCAGTATCGGCGTGGTGCTCAACACCATCGAGGCGACGATGCGCACCGAGCGACTGCTGCAGCAGTCGCAGGAACTGGCCGGCGAGTTGCAGACACAGCAGCGCGAACTGCAGCAGACCAACGAGGAACTGGCCACCAAGGCGCGACTGCTGGCGGAGCAGAACGCCGAGGTGGAGCGGAAGAACCAGGAAATCGAGCTCGCGCGGCGCGCACTCGAGGAAAAGGCCGGGGAGCTGGCGCTCACGTCCCGCTACAAGTCCGAGTTCCTCGCCAACATGTCGCACGAACTGCGCACGCCGCTGAACAGCATCCTGATCCTCGGCCAGCAGCTGGCGGAGAACGCCGACAGCAATCTCAGTCCACGGCAGGTCGAGTTCGCCAAGACGATTCACGGTGCAGGCACCGATCTTCTGAACCTGATCAGCGACATCCTCGACCTGTCGAAGATCGAATCCGGCACCGTCACGGTGGAAGCGGAGGACCTGCTGTTCACGCATCTGCGCGAGACCATCGAGCGCAATTTCCGGCATGAGGCCGAGGCCCGGAAACTGGCGTTCATCACCGATTTCGACGCCAAGCTGGCCAGGCAGATCACCACCGATCCCAAGCGCCTCATGCAGGTGTTGAAGAACCTGCTGTCGAATGCGTTCAAGTTCACGGCGCAGGGCAGCGTGAAGCTGCATGTAGGGATCGTGAACGCCGGCTGGACGGTCGACCACCCGGTGCTCAGCCAGTCCCCCGGCGTGGTGCAGTTCGCGGTCACCGACACCGGTATCGGCATTGCACCGGAGAAGCAGCGCATCATTTTCGAGGCGTTCCAGCAAGCGGATGCCGGCACGTCACGAAAATATGGCGGCACGGGACTTGGACTTGCGATCAGTCGCGAGCTTGCGCATCTGCTGGGCGGCGAACTGCGTCTTACCAGCACCCCGGGAGGAGGGAGCACCTTCACCCTCTATCTGCCGGTTACCTATATGGGGTCGGCCTATCGCGCCCAATCGCAGATTTCCGGTGTGGCGGCCGACAGCGGCAACACTGCGTTCCGGACCCTCAGTGTGCCAGCGCTGCGCCCGGAGGAACTGACGGATGACACGGACAACCTGCAGTCCGATGACCGCATCCTGCTCATCGTGGAAGATGATCCCCACTACGGACGCGTCATGCTGAATCTGGCGCGTGACTGCGGCTTCAAGGTCGTGCTGGCGGGAACCGGTAGCGAGGGGCTGCAGCTTGCGCGGCGGCATCGTCCCGCTGCCATCGTGCTCGATGTGTTCCTGCCGGACATGTTTGGATGGACCGTGCTCAACCAGCTCAAGCACGACCCTGCGACCAGGCACATCCCCGTGCAGATACTCACCGTGGAAGAAGAACGGCAGTATGGCCTCGAGCGAGGCGCGTTCTCGTTCATGAACACGCCTGCGACGCCCGAGCGGCTGGCGGCGGCACTGGAACGCATCAAGCAGTTTGCGGCCACCACCGTGCGCAACCTGCTCGTGGTGGAGGACAACGCCGCCGAACAGCTGAGCATCACGGAGCTGCTGGGATCGGACGATGTATGCATCACCGTGGCCGGAAGCGGCGCGGAGGCACTCGCTGCGCTGCGTTCTGCATCCTTCGATTGTGTGGTGCTGGACCTGCACCTGCCGGATATGTCCGGCTTCGAACTGCTCGGGGAAATGCAGCTGATGCCGCAGCTGCGCGAACTGCCGGTGGTGGTTTTCACCGGCCGCGAGCTGACCGCCGACGAAGACGCCAGGCTGCGGCAGAGCGCAAAAAGCGTCGTGCTGAAAGGCGTGAGGTCGCCGGAACGGCTGCTCGACGAGACCGCGCTGTTCCTGCATCGCGCAGTCGGCGGCATGCCGGCAGCCAAGCAGCGCATGATCGAGACGCTGCATCACAGCGACGAGCCGCTGCATGGACGCAAGGTGCTCGTGGTGGACGACGACGTCCGCAATATCTTCGCCCTCAACAGTCTGCTTGAGCGGCACAAGATGGCGGTGGTGAGCGCCACCAACGGCCAGGACGCCATCAATCTGCTGGAGTCATCGGGCGACATCGCGCTGGTGCTGATGGACGTGATGATGCCCGAGATGGACGGCTATGAAACGATGCGCAGGATTCGCGCGCAGTCGCAGTACCGGCTTCTGCCCATCATTGCGCTGACGGCCAAAGCGATGATGGGAGACCGTGAGAAATGCCTGGAGGCGGGCGCATCAGACTATGTGGCCAAACCGGTCAATACCGAACAGCTGCTGTCGCTGGTGAGAATGTGGCTGCATCGTTAATCGAGCGGGGCTCGTCCGACGAGCAGTCCGGCAGGGTCAACATCCTGCTGGTGGACGACCAGCCGGCGAGACTGATGTCGTATGAGTCGATTCTCGAGCCGCTCGACCAGACCCTGATCTGCGCGCATTCGGGACCCGAGGCGCTGGAGCTGTTGATGCGCGGAGACTTCGCGCTCATCCTGCTCGATGTCAGCATGCCCGGCATGGATGGTTTCGAGACCGCGGCGATGATCCACGATCATCCCAGGTTCGAACACACGCCCATCATTTTCGTGACTGGCGTGCACGACACTGAATTCGACCGGCTGAAGGGATACAAGCTGGGCGCCGTCGACTACGTGTCGGTTCCCGTCGTGCCGGAGATCCTCCGGAGCAAGGTAGCCGTCCTGATCGAGCTGCACTGCAAGCGGCGTGACCTGCAGGTGCTGAATCAAAGCCTGGCGCAAGCCAACAAAGCCCTCGCAGATGCAAACCTCAACCTGCAGCAGGAAAAGGCGCTTGAGCTGGAGGCGCTCAACATCAACCTCAAGCAGATCAACCGCGAGCTCGAACACACCAACGTCGCGCTGCATGCCCAGATCGCGGAGAGGAATCGCGTCGAGCTGGCTCTCAAGGAGGCCGACCGGCGCAAGGATGAATTCCTGGCGATCCTGGCCCACGAACTTCGAAATCCCCTGGCTGCACTGTCTGCCGCGGCCCGGCTTCTCGGCAAGCAGCTGCACAATCCGGAGGTGTCGACGATGGCTTGCGATGCCGTCCAGCGGCAGGTGGGTCATATGGCGCGGTTGCTGGATGACCTGCTCGACGTCTCCCGCATCTCGCACGGTCGCATGCACCTGCAGATGTCCCAGGTGGATGTCGGCGAAGTAGTGCGGTCGGCCGTGGACATGGTCAGGCCGCAGGCGGAAGCCAAGCAGCACACCGTGAGCGTGGGGCTTGCGACAGGGGCGGTGGTCATGGCGGATCCGGTGCGCCTGGTGCAGATCGTCGCGAACCTGCTCAACAATTCAGTGCGCTACACGCCGGTCAACGGCCATATCGACGTTCGGGTGCAGGCCACGCCGCAAGAAGTGACGGTGACCGTCCAGGATAATGGCATCGGCATCGCCGCCGACATGCTGGAGAAGGTCTTCGACATGTTTTCCCAGGCCGGCAAGTCCGGCAGTGAAGCCCAGGGAGGCCTGGGCATCGGCCTGACACTGGTGAAGGGATTGATGAAGCTGCAGAACGGCGATGTACGGGCCGCCAGCATGGGGGAAGGCCGGGGCAGCGAGTTTGTGATCACGCTGCCGCGCGCGCAGTGTGCGCCTGCCCTGCAGGTCCCTGCGCACCCAGCCGGGGATGAGCGCATTGGCGCGCTACGGATCCTGATCGCGGACGACAATGTCGACAGTGCAATGAGCTGGTCGCTGCTGCTCCAGGATGGCGGGCACGAGGTGCTCACCGCCTATGACGGGCTCAGTGCATTGGAGTCGGCAGGCCAGTTCAAGCCGCAGCTGGCGCTGCTCGACGTGGGCATGCCACATCTGGATGGATATGAACTGGCACGGCGTATTCGGGCCACGAGCTGGGGCAGCGAAGTGTGGCTGATTGCCGTGACGGGCTGGGGGCAGGCCAAGGACCGGGCCATGGCCTGGGAGGCGGGATTCGATGAACATTTCACCAAGCCGCTGGACCCCGCCCAGCTGACCGAGACCCTGCAAAAGGCCTATCGGCGATTCGGCGCCGGTGTGCCCAAAGCGCAGTGAGGATTGCTGCTGAAGCGGATTACAGCTTCACCATCACGTGTCGCACCACGCTGTAGTCCTCCAGCGCGTAAGCCGACAGGTCCTTGCCGTACCCAGAACGCTTCATGCCGCCGTGCGGCATCTCGGACACGAGCATGAAATGCGTATTGATCCAGGTGCAGCCATATTGCAGGCGTGACGCCACGCGCATGGCGCGGCCCACATCCTTCGTCCACACCGAGGAAGCCAGCCCATACTCCGAATCATTGGCCCAGGTGATGGCATCGTCGGCTTCCTTGAAGCGGGTGATGGAGACCACGGGCCCGAAGACTTCGCGGCGGACGATCTCGTCGTTCTGCGTGGCGCCTGCGATGACGGTTGGCGCATAGAAGAAGCCGCCGCCCCCGCCGGCCTGGCCGCCCGCCGTGACTTCAATGTGCTTCTGCTTCCTTGCGCGGTCGACGAAGCCGGCTACGCGCTTGCGTTGTGCGCCACTGATCAGTGGTCCCATTTCGACACCGGGCTCGAGCTGGGTTCCCACCTTGATGCTGCTGGCGGCACTGGAGAGGTCGGCGACGAGCCGATCGTGAATCTTCGCCCCGGCATAGATGCGGCACGCTGCCGTGCAGTCCTGGCCTGCGTTGTAGAAGCCGAAGGTGCGCACGCCGCTGACCACGGATTCCAGGTCGGCGTCGTCGAAGACGATGACAGGGGCTTTGCCCCCCAACTCAAGATGTGTCCGGCGCGTGCCCCTTGCAGCAGCCTGCAGGATCTTTTCGCCGGTCGAGACATCGCCCGTCAGCGAAATCATCGCGACGCGCGGATCAGCCACCAGTGGCGCGCCTACAGTTTCGCCACGGCCGGCAATGATGTTCACGACGCCGGGCGGAAACAACTCTGCAAACAGGGGTGCCAGATACAGCGCGGTCAGCGGCGTTTGTTCGGATGGCTTCAACACGGCGGTGTTGCCTGCTGCCAGGGCAGGGCCCAGTTTCCAGGCGGCCATCATCAGGGGGTAGTTCCACGGTGCGATCGAGGCAACCACGCCGATGGGGTCGCGCCGGATCATGCTCGTGTAGCCCGGCAGGTATTCGCCGGCGGCCGAGCCATGCATGGTGCGGGCCGCGCCAGCGAAGAAGCGGAACACGTCGGCGATGGCGGGGATTTCGTCACCCAGTGCGGCTGCCAGCGGCTTGCCACAGTTCTGCGATTCCAGCTGTGCGATGGCTTCGCCATCGGCTTCGATGCGGTCGGCCAGCTTCAGCAGCAGCGTGGCGCGGTCTTTCGGCGGCGTGGCAGACCAGGCTTCGAATGCAGCGTGGGCAGCCGTGACTGCGGCCTTCACCTGTGAAGCGGACGCCTCTGCGACACTGACCAGCGTCCTGCCGCTGGCGGGATCGAGCACGCGCAGCAGTTCACCCTTGCCTTCGACCAGTTTGCCGTTGATGAGCAGCTTCGTCTGCATGATGCGATCCTCGAATGTCAGGTGGATTCGTCTGCCGGGCGTGTCAGCCGGTAGGCGAGCAGGATGGGCAGGAAAGTCAGGGCAATGACCACGACTGCCACCACATTGGTGACCGGCCGGTCGCGCGGACGGAAGAGCTCGTTGAAGAACCAGATGGGCAGCGTCTGTTCGCGCCCCGCCGTGAACAGCGTGACGATGATCTCATCGAACGACAGGGCGAATGCCAGCATGCCGCCTGCCAGCAGCGCGGTGGCGATCTGCGGCAGCACCACGTGACGAAATGTCTGCCAGCCATCGGCGCCCAGATCCATCGAGGCCTCGATCAGGTTCCCGGGCATGCGCCGTAACCGCGCCACGACGTTGTTGTGCACGATCACCAGGCAGAAGGTGGCGTGGCCCACTGCGATGGTCCAGAACGACGGTGACAGATGCGCCAGCTTGATGGCCGAGAGCAGCGCAATCCCGGTGACGATGCCAGGCAGCGCGATGGGCAGCACGAACAGCAGCGAGATGGCATCGCGGCCCCGGAACTGGCTTTTGGCCAGCGCCATTGCGGCCAGGGTGCCCAGCACCAGCGCCACCAGTGTGGCGCAGACCGCGACCTTGATCGAGAGCCACAGCGCCATCCAGATGTCGCTGCGTGCAAAGGCAACCTTGAACCAGTGCAGCGTCAACCCGGGCGGCGGGAACTGGTAGCTGCGGTCTTCCGTCGTGAACGCGTAGAGAATGGTGATGAATACCGGGAAGTGCAGGAAGCCAAGACCCAGCCAGGCTGCGATGCGCGTGAATCCGCCGCGCTGCGCATCAGAGCGCATCGAATGCACCCAGGCGTCGCGCCAGCGTCAGATAGAGGGCAATCAGCAGGATCGGCACCACGGAGAAAGCAGCGGCGAGCGGCATGTTTCCCGCGACGCCCTGGCTCTGGTAGACCATCATGCCGATGAAATAGCCGGGCGCACCGACCACGCTCGGGATGATGTAGTCGCCGAGCGTGAGCGAGAACGTGAAGATGGACCCCGCGGCAAGGCCCGGCAGCACCAGCGGCAGGATCACGGTGCGCAGCGTCTGGCCGGGCCTTGCCCCCAGGTCCGCGGACGCCTGCAGCAGCGACGTCGGCACGCGTTCGAGCGCGGCCGCCACGGGCAGGATCATGTATGGCAGCCACATGTAGACGAACACGATGAACATGCCGAGGTAGGAAGAGGACAGCGATGGTCCGCCGATGCCGGGAATCCCGAGCACGGCATCGAGGACTGACGACAGGCCCAGCATGCTGAAGAACCAGCTGGCGATGCCTGATTTGGCGAGGATCAGTCGCCAGGCATAGACCTTCACCAGATAGCTCATCCACATGGGCATCATCACGGCGACGTAGAAAAAGGCCCGCATGCGCCCCGAGGTGTAGCGCACCATGTAATAGGCAATCGGGAAGGCGATGAGCGCTGCACCGATGGTGACAGCGACGGCCATGCCCAGCGTGCGTGCGACGATGTCCATGCTGGAAGGCGTGAACAGTTGCGCATAGGTGCGGAGCGTGGGCTCGCGCACGATCGTCGCGGTGAATTCATCGATGGCGTAGAAGCTCTGCGTCAGCAGCACGAGCAGCGATCCCAGATACACCGTGCCGAACCACAGCAGCGGTGGCACCAGCAGCAGCGCCAGGTAGAAGCCCCGACGGCCATAGAGGAAGCGCGCCAGGCGGCGGCTGTATCCGCCGGTGGCGGCGCTGGCCTGCATCAACTTGCCAGTGGCACCGCTGCCGCGCGGCGCCAGCTCAGCCGGGCGCGGCCTGCCTGTGGCAGGCCGGTTTCAGCAGCGGGACGGGTGGCGGCCAGCATCGATCCATCAGGCAGTCGCACCTGCCAGCGGCTGCTGGCGCCGTGGAACTGCACGTCGATGATTTGGGCATCCACGCTGAGATGGTCTGCGGGCGCCGGTGCTTCCACTGCTGACAGAAGGATGTCCTCCGCACGCACTGCATAGGCGCGGCGCTCTCCGAACAGGGTGGCAGCCAGATCCGCGGCAATCACATTCGCGCCGCCCACAAAGCGCGCGACGAAGGCGGTGAGAGGTTGTGCATACAGCTCCTGCGGGGTCGACAGCTGTTCGATCCTGCCGGCGTTGAATACGGCCACGCGGTCCGACATCGACAGCGCCTCGCCCTGGTCATGCGTTACATACACGAACGTGATGCCAAGCCGTCGCTGCAGGGTCTTCAGCTCCACCTGCATCTCCTCGCGCAGCTTCAGGTCCAGCGCGCCCAGCGGCTCGTCGAGCAGCAGCACCTGCGGTTCGTTGATCAGGGCCCGCGCCAGCGCCACGCGCTGCCGCTGTCCGCCCGACAGTTGCGCGGGCCGGCGGTCGGCCAGTGCGCCGAGCTGCACGAGGTCCAGCATCCCGCGCGCCTTCGCATTGCGCGTTGCGCTCGCCACGCCGCGCACCATCGGCCCGTAGGCAATGTTCTCCAGCACCGACAGATGTGGAAACAGGGCGTAGTCCTGGAACACCGTGTTGACGTTGCGTTCATAGGGCGGAATACGCGAGACGTCCTGGCCATCGAGCAGCACGGAACCTGCAGTCGGGTGTTCGAAGCCGGCGATAAGGCGCAGGCAGGTGGTCTTGCCGGACCCGGAAGGTCCGAGCATGGAGAAGAACTCCCCCGCCCGGACCTGCAGACTCAGATCATCGACTGCGCGCAACGCGCCGTAGGCGCGCGTTACGCCGCGAAACTCAATCGCATCTGCCACGGGCAAGCGTCAACGGCCACCCATGATCGCCACGTAGTCGGTCGCCCAGCGGCTGTACGGAATGAACTTGCCGTCCTTGCCGGCCTCCGGCGTGCGCCAGAACCAGATCTTGTCGAAGTTTTCATTGCCATTGGTCTTGCAGCCTTCGGCGCCCAGCAGCTCGCTGGCGCTGCAGGCGGCGGGCACGACCGGCACCGAGCCGAACCAGGCCGAGACATCGCCCTGCACCTTGGGAGTGATGGACCAGTCCATCCACTTGTAGGCGCAGTTCGGATGCGCAGCCTTGGCATGCAGCATCGTGGTGTCGGCCCACCCCGTGGCGCCTTCATCCGGCACGGTGCTCGCGACGGGCTGCTTGTTCGCAACCAGGGTATTCACCTGGAACGGCCACGAGCCGGACAGCACGACGCCTTCATTGGTGAAGTCCTGCACCTGCACGTTGGCGTCATGCCAGTAACGCTGCACCAGCGGGTGCTGCTTGCGCAGCAGGTCGAGCGCCGCGGTGTACTGGGCTTCGTTCAGCTCGTAAGGATTGGTGATGCCCAGATCCTTCTTCGTGGCCATGAGGTACAGCGCCGCGTCGGCGATGTAGATCGGGCCGTCGTAGGCCTGCACGCGGCCCTTGTTCTGCTTGCCATCCGGCAGCTTCTGCGGTTCGAATACCACGGCCCAGGACTTGGGCGCCGACTTGAAGACCTTGGTGTTGTACATCAGCACGTTCGGGCCCCACTGGTAGGGAACGCCGTAGTGCTTGCCATCCACATAGTGCCACGGGGCTTCCTGCAACCGCGGATCGAGGCTGGAATAGGCGGCAACCCGCGTGATATCCACCGGCTGCACCGTGCCGCCGCGGATGAGTCGCAGCGAGGCATCGCCCGAAGCCGTCACCAGGTCGTAGCCGCCCTGCGTCATCAGCGACACCATTTCGTCCGAGGTGCCCGCCGTCTTCACGTTGACCTTGCAGCCCGTGTCCTTCTCGAACGCGGTCACCCAGTCGTATGCCTTGTCGGTGGCGCCACTTTCGATGTAGCCGGGCCAGGCAACGATGTCGACCTGTCCTTCGAGCGCCGTGGACGG
>JBDSGY010000047.1:0-10438 GCA_039918755.1 Steroidobacteraceae bacterium | reverse complement strand
AGCGCAGTGTGTTCGACAATGTCGCGCTGCCACTGCATGCGGCCGAAGCCCCGCTGAAGGAAATCGACAAGCGCGTGCGCGCGGCGCTGGACCAGGTGGGACTGCTCGATCGCGCGCAGTCGCTGCCGCTGGAACTGTCCGTGGGCGAGCAGCAGCGCGTCGGCATCGCGCGCGCGGTCGTGGGCAAGCCCAAGCTGATCATTGCCGACGAGCCAACCGGCAATCTTGATCCGGCACTGTCGCTGGAAGTCATGGGACTGTTCCGGCGCTTCACCGAAGTGGGCGTGACCGTGGTAGTGGCCACGCATGACCTGGACATCGTGAAAGCGTGGGGCATGCGCGAAATCATGGTCGCCGATGGCCGCGTGCGCGATCCTGCCTCGCTGCCGCTGGAATTACCGACGATGGAGGCGACGCGATGATCCGCTGGCTCACGCGCCATCTGCAGTCCTCGCTGTTCGCGGCCGGACGGCTCGCTCGCGCACCCATGGCCACCGCATTCACCGTGCTCGTGATCGGCATTGCGCTGACGCTGCCGATGGCGCTGGGCCTCGCCATCATCAGCGTCCGCACCGCCACCGGGGACTTCGCCAGTGCGGTGGATGTGACGGTCTATTTCAAGCAGGACGTGGCGCTGGAAAAGGCCCAGCAGCTGGCGGCCAGCCTGCGCCAGCGCAGCGGCGTGGCAAGCGTGAAACTGGTCAGCGCCGATGACGCGCTCAAGTCCTTCCGCGAGCAGAGCGGCTTCGGCGCCGCGCTGGATGTGCTCGCGGGCAATCCTTTGCCGCATGCGCTGGACATCCGCCCCACGTCGGACGCCACCAGCCCCGAACGGATGGAATCCCTGCGCCGTTATCTCTCGGCATGGCCGGAAGTGGAAATCGTGCAGGTGGATAGCGAATGGGTGCAGCGGCTCAATGCCATCCTCGACCTGCTTCGCGGTGTGGTCACCGGCGCTGCCCTGCTGCTCGGTGTCGGGGTGCTCGCCATCGTCGGCAACACCGTGCGTCTGGAAATCTACAACCGCCGCGCCGAGATCGAGGTTACGAAGCTGGTCGGCGGCAGCAACGCCTTCGTGCGCCGGCCCTTCCTCTATACCGGTCTCTATTACGGCGTGCTCGGCGCCCTGCTCGCTGCCGTGCTGGTACTGCTCGGGCTGCATCTGCTCAACGGCCCCGTGGCGCGGCTGGCCGGCAGCTACGGCAGTGAGTTTCGGCTGCTGACCCCGGACGTGGCCCAGGTGACATCGCTGCTGGGCATCGGCGGGGCGCTCGGGTTGATCGGCTCATGGTTGGCCGCTGCGCGCCATCTGGCGCGAATCGAGCCACGCGCCTAGGCAACCTAATGAATTTGTTACATATATAATCCGGTTGCGCGGGAACAACTAGGCTCATTAGCACTCAAACCTACAGAGTGCTAGCATCGGTTCCAAGAGGTATCCATGAGCGTAACCAACGTAGCTTTAGCCCCCGCACACGCGCTGCTGGCTGGTCCGCTGGGCAGTTTCGAAGCCTATGCCGATCGCGTCAGCCGCATCCCCGTCCTCAGCCGCGAGGAAGAGCGGGACTTGGCCACCAAATTCCACAAGGAAGACGACCTCGAAGCGGCGCGCACGCTCGTGATGTCGCACCTGCGCTTCGTGCTGCATATCGCGCGCGGCTACTCAGGCTATGGCCTGCCCGTCGGCGACCTGGTGCAGGAAGGTCATGTGGGCCTGATGAAGGCGGTCAAGCGTTTCGATCCGGACCAGGGCGTGCGGCTGGTGTCGTTTGCCGTGCACTGGATCCGTGCCGAGATCCACGACTACGTGCTACGCAACTGGCGCATGGTGAAGATCGCCACGACGAAGGCGCAGCGCAAGCTGTTCTTCAACCTGCGGCGCATGAAGAAGGACCTCAACTGGCTGACGCATGAAGAGACGCAGGCGGTGGCGAAGGATCTTGGCGTCACCGCGGCGGAAGTCACGGAGATGGAGCAGCGCCTCTCGGCGCGCGACATGTCTTTCGACCCGACTCCCGACAATGACGAGGACGACAACTACGGCCCGTCGCTGTATCTGCCGGCGCCGGCCGCAGATCCGGCTGAAGCCGCGGAAGAATCGGAATGGGAAAGCGCGCAGCGCGAACGGCTCAACAACGCCATCGCCCGTCTGGACGCGCGCAGCCAGGACATCCTGGTGCGCCGCTGGATGAGTGACGACAAAGCCACGCTGCACGACCTGGCCGGTGAATATGGCCTTTCCGCGGAGCGCATCCGACAGATCGAGTCGGCTGCGATGAAACGCGTCAAGGCGTCGATGGCGGCGTAATTGCCGATTTCAATCGGCCGCTTGGTTGCCGGGCCTGCGCCCGGCGCCGTCCATCGATCGGCATTCGTGTGCTGGCGCCGGCGTTGGGTAGCGGTCTGCCTGGTCATGCTGTGCGCCTCCCTCAGCTACTCCGCGAGCCCGGACGATTCGTTCGCTGCACATCGCGCCGAGTTCCAGCAGGCCTATGGCCGGCTTGCCCTTGGCGCCGCGATTCCGGGCGACACCCCGACCCTGCGCAGCTATGTGCTGTACCCCTATCTGCAGGCAGCACGGCTGAGTGAGGCGCTCCGCAGTGCGGGCGCCGATACGCCGACGATCGTCGATGAGCAGATCGCGGATTTCGTACGCTCCCACGAATCCGAACCCGTAGCGCAGGATCTGCGCCGCAGCTGGCTCCTGAGTCTGGCCGCGCGCGGCAGGTGGCAGGAGTTCCTGGTGTTTCATCGCGATCCCATCGACGGCGCCGCGCTTCGCTGCCACCGCTTTACGGCGCGCATCGAGCTCGGGCGCACCGAAGGGCTCGGAGTGGAGGTCGCCAGAACATGGCTGACACCGCGCAGCCTGCCGGACTGCGATCGCGCCTTCGCCTGGCTGCGCAGCATTGGCGCACTGGATGATGCGCTGATCGAGCAGCGGGCGCGACTGGCGCTGGAGGGCGGCAACGCGGCCTTTGCACGGCAGATCATGGCACCACTGCCGGCCGCGCGTGCCGCGCCGCTGCAGCAGTGGGCCGCACTGCTCGAGAATCCACGACGCGCGATTGATGCACTGATCGCCGCGCCGCAGAGCGCCGTCGAGCGCGGCGCACTGCTTGCCGGATGGACTCAGCTCGCACGCAATGATCGCACGGCAGCGAAGCTGCGCTTTGCGTCACTGCAGCGCGCCCGGCTCGACCGCCGCACGGCAAGCCCCTTCGCGCTGGCGCTTGCGCTCGCCCTTGCGTGGGACCGCGACACCGATGCGCTCAAATTCTTCGCGCGTGTCGAGCCGGCCGACTTTGATGATCCGGCACGCGAGTGGCAGGCACGCGCGGCGCTATGGGCCCGCGACTGGAAGCAGGCCGCCTCGAGCATTGCCGCCATGACGGAGTCGAATCGGCGTACCGCACGCTGGCGCTACTGGGCGGCGCGCGTGGCGGCGCTGCAGGGCGACACCGAGAACGCGCGCCAGGCGTACGAATCGATTCTCGCGGAAGACAACTACTATTCCGCAATGGCTGCCGCGCGGCTGGAACGCGCGATCGCGCCGCATCCGCAGCCATTGCAGCCTGATGCGCAGCTGGCCAGCATCGAGAATCTCCCAGCATTCGTGCGTGCACGCGAGCTGCGCCTGAGTGGACTCGTCACCAATGCACAGGCGGAGTGGCGTGCCGGTCAGGAATCACTGCAGCCACCGGCGCGCGCGCAGTCCATTCGTCTTGCCGCGCGCTGGGGCTGGTACGACCAGGCCGTCGCCACCGCCACCGCGGAGCGCTTATTCAATGACTACGCGCTGCTGTATCCGCGGCCATACGATACTGCGGTCGGCATTGCAGCACAGATCTCCGGTGTTTCCGCTGACGTCATCTACAGTGTCATTCGCCAGGAAAGCCTGTACCGCAGCGATGCGGTTTCCACTGCCGACGCCCGCGGCCTGATGCAGCTGCTGCCGGAGACCGCACGCCGAACGGCGCGGCAATGGAAGCAACCAGTGCCGTCGGACGCCGCGCTCTTCGAACCATCGGTCAATGTCGTGCTCGGAGCAGCGCATTTAAAGGATCTGCTCGACCGCTACGGCAATGAACTGCCGCTCGCACTTGCGAGCTACAACGCCGGGCCCGGTGCAGTACAGCGCTGGCTGCCTGCGGGCGCGATGGATCCGGACATCTGGATCGAGAACATTCCTTACAACGAGACGCGCACGTATGTGCAGCGGATTCTCTGGCACAAGGTGGTGTTCGCGTGGCTGCGCAGCGCCCAGGCACAGGACACGCAGCAGCTCATCGCGCGCTGATCGATGTGGCTCGCCGCGCCGGTCGGCACTGCCGTGTCGGCAGGTTCTTCCTGGGCGTCAAAGCCCACTTCTGATCTGGACGCAACGGCGGGTCATCGGACCCGCCGTTGTTCTGCTGCGTGATCGCGGGCACTCACGGCACCGGGACCCAGGCCGAGACCGCGGACAGAAACGCCTGCGTCTCCGCATCCAGCGCACTGTTGTCGCCAGGCGGGAAATAGCTGAGCTTCACGACCACGGTCTGTGTGGTGGGATTGATATAGATGTACTGACCTTGCAGACCGATCGCCGCAAAGGCTTCGGTGTTTGCGAACGTCCACCATTGCAGGCCATAGCCGCCCCGCGGGCCGTCTTCCACGCCGGTTGGTCGCGTTGACTGCTTTATCCAGTCGCTGGAGACGATCCGGCGGCCGTTGGCAACGCCGTCGTCGAGCACCATCTGCCCGAATCGCCCGAAGTCGCGCAGCGTCGCATTGAAGCCCGCTCCGCTGAACTCCCTGCCCGCGCCGGGCGGCCCATCCATGATGTAGAACCCGTCTGCCTCTGCTCCAAGCGGCTCCCACAGGCAGCGCGCCGTATAGGCAGCCACACTGCCCTGCGACACCCGCTCGATCAGCCAGCCCAGCACCGCCGTATCGATGGTCTTGTACTGGAAGAAGGCGCCGGGCTCGTGGATGCGCGGCAAAGTGCGGGCGGCATCCGCGAAGCGCGCTACGTTCTTCACCAACGCCGCGATGTGGTTGCTGGCCGCGCGACCCGGATGTTCGAAATCGTAACGCTCTTCATAGTCGACGCCGGACCGCATCTGCATCACATGCCGGATCGATACACCCTCATATCCGCCGCCCTTGAGTTCCGGCAGGTAGCGGGAGATGGGCGTATCCAGTGAATCGATGCGTCCCTCTTGCAGTGCGCAGCCGATCAGCACCGCGGTCACGGACTTCGTCATCGACCAGCCAATGAAGCGTGACTGCTCGTTGGTGGCATTGCGATAGATCTCGCTCACGATGCGGCCATTCTTCATGACCAGCAGCGCGTTCGTATACGTACGCTCAAGGAACTGCTGCGCCGTGTAGCGCTGGCCCTGCCAGCTGTACCCGACATCGAGCGGGTGATCGGCCTGCGGCAACTTCCAGACCGCGCCGCTGCGCGGCACTGTGCGGGTGGTGAAAAGGGTATCCATGCTTCGGAACGCAAGCGAACTCACGTTGTTGTCCAGCATTTGCCAGCGCAGGATCTGTACCGCGACAGGCACTTCGCTGGTTGGGCCGCCGGCCAGTGGTGCAGGCAGCAATTGCTGGGAAAGGCCCGCGGACGGAGCCGCGGCGAAGGCGAAAAATGCCATGAAGCAGCATGTGCGCATCGAAGACATGGTGGACCCCTGCAGCTGACCAGATGCATCGTAGCCCGAGGAGGCGGCTCGTCTCTACTGCCAAGGACGACATGCCGCCTGCGCGCTGCAGGAGTAGCATCCACGAATCAAAGATCGAGGGGACCGGCAATGGCGACCATCAAACACAGCGTCGATCGACGCGAATTCCTGGGCAGCATGGCGCTGGCAGCTGGCACCGCGGCAATGCTGGGCGCTGCCCACGCCCCGGCCGCCTCTGCGGCAGATGCAAAGGCCACGCCCGCAGATCCCGCGCCGTTGCGTGACGTCGCGGGCAAGGTTGCCTTCATCACCGGCGGCTCCAGCGGCATCGGCCTCGGCCAGGCGCGGGTGTTCCATGCAGCGGGCATGAAGGTCGTCATCGGCTACATCCGTGACGATCAGGTCGGCCCCGCGCTCGAGAGTTTCACGACCGGCAAGGACCGCATCCACGCCATCAAGGTCAATGTCATTGACCGGGCTGCGATGAAGGCCGCCGCCGATGAGATCGAGCAGCGCTTCGGCAAGATCCATCTGCTGTCGAACAACGCCGGCATCGGGCCACTGACGCAGCTGATCCAGACAGAGCCGAAAGACTTCGATCAGACCGTGGCCATCAATCTCACCGGCGTCTACAACGGCATCCACGAATTCCTGCCGCGCATCCGCAGGCACGGTGAGGGCGGCCATGTGGTCACCACCTCATCGATGTCCGGCATCCTGCCTACCGAGGGCGGCGGTGCAGGCGCTTACACCGCCACCAAGTTCGCAGTGGTCGGGATGATGGAAGTGCTGCGCTCGGAGCTGGACACCGCGAAGGCGAACATCGGCGCATCGGTCTATTGCCCGGGTCTCGTGGCCACCAATATCTTTGAACTGGAAAAGAACGTCAGTGCAGCGTTCGATGAAAAAGGCAAGGCCGGGCCTGCCGATGCGGCGGCCAATACCGCGCGCATCCGCGAGATCATCGGTGCGGGCATGAATCCGCTCGAAGCGGCACAGATCGTGCTGGCAGGCATCCGCAGCAACGACCTGTTCATCCTGTCACACCCTGAATTCGGCCCCGGACTGCAGGAAAGGTTGGACGCGTTGATGGCCTCGGTGCCCGCTACGAAAGCACCGGCCGCCCGGCTCGCGCAGGAGCAGGTGACGATGCACAACTCACTGTATGTGCGCGAACGCGCCAAGCTGCGCGCGCGGCGCAAGGTCTAGCGGGCACAGGTCAGTCCGGCTTGATGACCTCGCCTTCGATGACCTCGCCTTCAATGATGTCGCGCCCATCCACCCGCTGCCGCATCTGTTTGCGCAGGTGGCGGGTCTTCCACCAGAGATAGCCGACCACGACCAGCGCGACGGCAAGGGCGACCGCAAAGAACACGATCGAGACGACGAACGCGCCGGCAACCAGGGCGGCGCCCAGCACGGTTGCGACCACTTTCACAAGAAGATCCCTGGCTCGCGATCCAGCGCTGCCGCTATGGCTCACCCTGGGTCTTTCCTGTTCCGGCATTGCTACTCCTTGTTCTCGCGGTTCTGCCGCTGCTCATTGCGCACCTGCCTCATTCTTGCATAGCCGACCAGCCGTCCGGCTGGCTCGTCCCACAGGCGAAACGCGAGCGACCGCAGGCTCGACACCAGCGTGATCGGCCGTATACGGCGGAACACCGGATCGGCCTCATGACATTTCTGCAGATGATAGTTGGGAATGCGCGGACTCAGATGGTGGATGTGATGGAAGCCGATATTGCCGGAGAACCACTGCAGGATCCGCGGCAGCTTGTAGAACGAGCTGCCCTTCAAGGCAGCCGCAACGTAGTCCCAGTCCTCCCCGCGCTCCCAGTACACATCCTCGAACTGATGCTGCACATAGAACAGCCACAGGCCCGCAGAGCCTGACACCATCCACGCCACGACCTGCAACAGCAGGTACGTGCCGAGGCCGAACACCCAGGCCATCACGCTGACCATCCCCAGCAGCGCGAGGTTCATCCACAGCACGGACAGACGTTCGCGCGGACTGGCCTTGGGCGACGGGAAGCGCTGCAGGATCACGAACACGAATATCGGCGCGAGGATGAAGAGCACGACGGGGTTGCGCGCCAACTGGTACGAGAACCGCTTCCAGCGCGACGCATCGAGATACTCCTGCACCGTCATGGTCCAGATATCGCCGGTGCCGCGCTTGTCGAGATGGCCCGACGTTCCGTGGTGGATGGCGTGCTCCCAGCGCCAGTGGTAGTAAGGCGTGAAAGTCAGCACGCCCGCCAGGAAGCCGACCGTGTCGTTCGCCCAGCGCGACTTGAAGAACGAGCCGTGCCCGCAGTCGTGGAAGATGATGAACACGCGCACCAGCAATGCGCCTGCAAGCACCGCGATCGGAACGGTCAGCCAGAACGAGACGTCCTTGAGCCGGTACATGAGACACCAGAGCAGGACATAGGGCACCGCCGTGTTGACGATCTGCCACAGCGCGCGCACGGTTGAAGGCTGCTGGTACTTCGCAATGACCGCGCGCCACCGCGCTCGCTCGGCTCGCTCGGACTCGCCGACGGATGCTGCAGGTGTTTCCGGTGTTTCAGGATCAGCCATCAGGGCCTCCTGCGACTCGTTGGGCCATAGGCACGTCGCGAACTTCCATACTACGCCGTCGCGTCCGGACGGTGCCTTGCACTACCCGCTGCGGGCCGCTTGAGCGATGATCGCAGATCATGAGCATATCGATCGACTCTCTGGATTTTTTCAACTCCGCTGCACTGCTGGGCGACGAAGACCGCGCTGTCCGCGATAGCGTCGCACGTCTGGTGGACGAAAGGGTCCTGCCGACGATCCGCGCCTGCTTCGAGCAGCATCGCTTTCCGCGCGAACTGGTGCCGGAGCTGGCATCCCTGGGCCTGTTCGGCGCTCCACTGCAGGGCTACGGTTGCGCCGGACTCGGAGCAGTGGCCGGCGGCCTGCTCTGCCAGGAACTGGAGCGTGGCGACAGCGCCCTCCGCAGCTTCGTGTCGGTGCAGTCTGCGCTGTGCATGTATCCGATCCATACCTTCGGCAGCGAGGCACAGAAGCTGCGCTTCCTGCCGCCGATGGCGCGGGGCGAGGTCATCGGCTGCTTCGGCCTGACCGAATCGCAGGGCGGATCCGATCCCGCCAATCTGCGCACGCACGCACGGCGCGAGGGCGGCGACTGGCTGCTGTCCGGCTCGAAGATGTGGATTACCAACGGCAGCATCGCGGATGTGGCAGTGGTTTGGGCGCAGACTGACTCAGGCATCCGCGCTTTCCTGGTGGAGCGCGGCATGCCGGGCTTCTCCGCCACGGAGATCGACAACAAGTTCAGCCTGCGCGCCTCGATCACCGCGGCGCTCTACTTCGACGAGGTGCGCGTGCCGGACGCGAACGTGCTGCCGGGTGTCGTCGGCCTGAAGGGGCCGCTCTCGTGCCTGACGCAGGCACGCTACGGCATCTGCTGGGGCGTCATCGGCGCAGCGCAGGCCTGTCTTGCGCAGTTGCTGGCATACACGGCCACACGTGAGCTGTTCGGCAGGGTGCTGGCACGGAACCAGACCATCCAGATCCGTCTCGCGGACATGAGCCGGCGCATCACCAGCGCGCAGTTGCTGGCGCTGCAGCTGGCGCGCCTGAAGGATGCTGGCGCGATGACGCCGGCACAGGTATCGATGGCCAAGTGGAACAACTGCCGCATGGCGCTGGACGTGGCGCGCGATTGCCGGGACATGCTGGGTGGCGCGGGAATCAGCGCGGAATACGTGCCGATCCGGCACATGCTGAACCTCGAAAGCGTCATCACCTACGAAGGAACGGAGACCATCCATCAGCTGGCGGTGGGGCGCGCACTGACGGGCCACAGTGCGTTCTAGACGGGTGGTGAAGGAATCTTATGTTGCATAACAGAGACAGTTGTGCAACCACACCATATTTAGGGCTACAATCCCCTGCACCAGGCAGTGGTGGTGATTACACCTCCACTAACTGGCTGGATTCCTTCTATTTTCGATTGCTTGTTGGATCGAAGTCACAAAAGAAACCCAGGCGATCAGGGTGGGCACGGCAGGCGACAGCCCCCTTTGTGGGCAGGTCGCGGTGCGACAACGGGCGAATAGCCGCCCGGGCCGGTCAATCGGCCGGACCTTCCAAGGGAGGTCCAGCGCACCACCCGGCGAAGCTTTTGATGTCCATTGCGGGTGAAAGAACCCGTTGTTGTTGATTGATCTAGGGAACAGCTGGAACTGAAACACCCCGCCCTCAGGCGGGGTTTTTTTTGCCCTGCGCACCTGCAGCCAGCAATTCATCCACGCTATTGCCAGGCGATCCCAGTATCGGCAGCTGTGCGGCCTGGGCGAGATAGCTGATCTCGCCCTGCAGCGATTCGCGCCAGGGCTTGCCCCCCGCATGCTGGCGCCCGCACGGAATGCGGCTGGCATAGCCTGGATAATCCTTGGTGAAATAAGGATCGTCTTCTGGACCGGATACCGGCACGGCCGCTTCGCCCTCATCATCCTGCAATGGAAACATCCAGCAGGTCGTGGGCTTGAAGGTCCACGGATGCTGGCCGCGACCCCGTGCGAATTTTTCCAGTTCGCAGAAGCCCTGGCTGTCGCCGAACACACAGCGCGTGCGCGTGAAATGGCTGGGAAAGTCGGGGCTGAGATATTCGTGCGGTCGCGTGGCGGTCTTGCGGCCCATCAGTTCGCCGTCCCAGTAGCCATCGACGATGAACTGCTCCGGCACCTTGGCACGCAGCTCCGGCACGC
>JBDSGY010000046.1:0-3214 GCA_039918755.1 Steroidobacteraceae bacterium | reverse complement strand
GCTGCGCAGCAGGAATGCAGACAGCGATTCTCCAGCCGACTGGAACACGAGCCGCACATAGCGTTCACTCACGTTGAACTGGCGCGCCACGTCCGTAGGCCGGAAGTCACCGTCCTCCAGACAGGCCTCGACATATTCGCGAAAGGTCGCGAGTCGGCCGCTGTTGCCGCGGTGTGCAAGCGGATCGTTGCGATCGGCGAACGCTGCGCCCACGAAGCCCGCGATCGAACGCGCGAGCGTTGGCGGCAACGCGCCAGCAGAGCCTTCACTGGTAAGTTCCGAACGCAGGCTGTGCAACAGCTCGGCCATGATGCGCCGTGCGCCCGACTCGGGACGGATGACAGTGCCAGCGTAATGCACAGCCTGGGGCAGGCAGGTTTCCAGCAGCGCGCTCGGCATCTCAAGGCCAATCGTGCGCATGCCGTCGCCATGGATGAACTGATACGGCTCACTGCGATCGATCAGGCAGAACGAACCGGTGGGCACCGTGATGCTTGGCCGATCGCCATGGGCCAGCGAAAATTCACCCTGCACCGGCATCTGTACCTGGAAGGAAGGTCGCGTGGTGCGCACCGAGCGCCGCCTCTGGTGACTGACGCGCACGCTGGCGCAGCTCACTTCGAACAACGTCATGGGGCCCACGCGACGACGCGTCAACGTGCCATCGAAATGCAGCGGGTCACGTGGCTGTACATGGACCGGATCTGCCAGTCCGCCAAGGATGGAATTCCAGGCCTCGACTTTGCGAGGTCCGGGAATATCACGTGTCGAGAACACCTGCACCGCGTGCGCCATCTATCCCCCGTCACGCAGATGTATGCGCACCTGCTTCGCCCTGGCTGCCCTAGGCAGCAGTACCGTACCGCGACAGTGGCGATGAGGCCGGGCGCTGTCAAGCGCTGCCGCGTGGCGAGCTCATGCGAGGTCGCGGGCGACCGCCTCCGCCACCTTGATCCCGTCTACACCCGCGGAAAGGATGCCTCCCGCATACCCGGCGCCTTCCCCGCAGGGATAAAGCCCACGGACATTCAAGCTCTGCAGGGTTTCCGCGTCACGAGTGATGCGCACGGGCGAAGAAGTGCGGCTTTCCACGCCGGTAAGCACCGCATCGGCACGGTCGAAGCCGCGAATCTGCCTGCCGAAGGCGGGCAATGCCTCGCGCATGGCCTCTACGGCGTAGGCCGGCAAGGCCAGCGAAAGATCGCCCAGCAGCACGCCGGGCTTGTAGGAGGGGGTGACCTCGCCAAGCTGGGAGGAGGCGACGCCTCGCACGAAGTCCCCGACCAGCTGGGCCGGCGCGCAGTAGTTGTTGCCACCAAGGGTAAACGCGGTGGATTCCAGGGCTTCCTGCAGCGCCACGCCGGCCAGCGGTCCGCCCGGGAAGTCCGTCTCAGGATTGATGGCCACCACGATGCCTGCGTTGGCATTGCGCTCATTGCGCGAATACTGGCTCATGCCATTCGTGACCACGCGCCGTGGTTCAGACGTGGCCGCAACCACAGTGCCGCCCGGGCACATGCAGAAGCTGTATACGGAGCGCCCATTGCGCGCGTGGTGCACCAGCTTGTAGTCGGCTGCGCCCAGGTCCGGATTGCCGGCGAAACGCCCGAGCCGCGCCACATCGATCAGCGACTGCGGATGCTCGATGCGGAAGCCGATGGCGAAAGGCTTGGCATCCAGATGCACGCCCCGCTGTTCCAGCACGCGCAATGTGTCGCGCGAGCTGTGTCCAAGTGCCAGCACCACATGGCGGCTGTGCAGCGTCCCGCCATCCGCAAGCCCCACGCCTTCGATCTGGCGTTTCTCGATCAGCAGGTCGGTGACCTTGCTCTCGAAGCGCACTTCACCGCCCAGCGCGATGATCTCCTCGCGCATGGCCGCAACCACGCCGGTGAGCCGGAACGTGCCGATATGCGGTTTGTTGACGAACAGGATCTCCGCCGGTGCACCGGCGCGCACGAATTCGTGCATCACCTTGCGGCCGTAGAACTTCGGATCCTTGATCTGGCTGTAGAGCTTGCCATCGGAGAACAGGCCAGCGCCGCCTTCGCCGAACTGCACATTGGATTCGGGCGTCAGCGTGTTGTGCTGCCAGAGTGCCCAGGTGTCCTTCGTGCGGCGACGAACGTCACGGCCGCGCTCCAGCACGATGGGCTTGAAGCCCATCTGCGCGAGCAACAGCGCGGCGAACAGCCCGCAGGGCCCGAAGCCAACGACTATCGGTCGCTCTTTCAGCAGCGCCGGTGCCTGCGCCACCGGGTGATAAGAGGTATCCGGTGCTACGCCCACCTGCCGGTCATGCGCACAACGCTGCAGCACGGTGGCTTCATCGCGCACGGCAACGTCGACGATGCAGATGAACAGGATGCCGCTGTTCTTCTTGCGGGCATCGTAACTGCGCTTGAACAGGGTGAAATCGACAAGATCTGCCTCTGGAATGCCGAGGCGCTTCAGAATGGCCTGTTTCAGCGCCCCGGGCGCATGGCCCAGTGGCAGGGACAATTCACTGATGCGGATCACCGCGACTTCCTGGCCGGTAAACCCGGCAGAGGTGGGTAGAATGCGGCAATTCTAACGCAGAGCCTCCCGGACCCGATGCCCCGTTCCAAAAGCAGCGCCACCTGGATGTCCCGACATCTCAGCGATCCCTTCGTCAAGCAGGCACAGAAGGACGGCTATCGTTCGCGCTCCGCCTACAAGCTGATCGAGCTGCATGAGAAGGACAAACTGATCCGCCCCGGCATGCGCATCCTCGACCTGGGATCCGCGCCCGGTGGCTGGTCGCAGGTGGCCGGCAAGATCGTCGGGGAAAAAGGGCGTGTGCTCGCCACCGACATCCTGCCCATGGAAGCGCTCAAGAACGTCGACTTCATCCAGGGCGATTTCACCGACGACGCCATCGTGGCGCAGTTGCTGGGCTGGCTGGGTGGCGGCAAGTTCGATCTCATCGTGTCGGACATCGCGCCCAACATCACCGGCATCAGTTCAGCGGACCAGGCCTCGTCGATCTATTTCCTCGAACTGGCGCTCGACACCGTGCGCAAGACCCTGAAACCCGGCGCCACCTTCGCGGCCAAGATGTTCCAGGGCTCAGGCTCGGATGAATATCTGAAGGAGCTGCGCAAGTACTTCGACAAGGTGATCATCCGCAAGCCCGCCGCATCGCGCAAGGAATCGCGCGAGGTCTATGTGGTGGCCAAGGGTTTCAAGGAAT
>JBDSGY010000045.1:0-3332 GCA_039918755.1 Steroidobacteraceae bacterium | reverse complement strand
AGCTTCACGCCGTGGTTCTTCTCGAACTTGTCCTTGTAGCGCGAGCGCAATTCCTGCACCGCCAGCAGATCCACCTCGTTGAAGGTGGTCAGCAATGCCTGCGTGCTTTGCGCGGTGATCAGACGTTCCGCGATGCGCGCCCGCAGACGGGTCATCGGAACGCGGCGCTCGACGCGGCCGCTGCTGGGCACCGGTGCCGCCAGCACGTCCGCCTTGGTGACGGCGCCGCCCAGGCCGCTGCCGGCGACTGCCGCCATATCGACGCCGCTTTCCGCCGCCACGCGGCGCGCAGCCGGACCTGATTTTGAAGCGGCTGTGGGCGCTGAGGGTGCTGCCGCGGCGGGCTTCGCCGCGGCAGCGGCAGGCGCCGCCTCCTTCGTCGTGGGTGCCGCCGCCGCCTTGGGCGCAGCGGTTGCCACGGCGCCGGCTTCGATGATGGCCAGCAGCTGGTCGCTGATCACGGTAGCGCCAGCCTGCACCTTGATCTCTTTCAGGATGCCTGCGACCGGCGCTGGCACTTCCAGCACTACCTTGTCTGTTTCCAGATCTGCGAGGTTCTCGTCGCGCGCCACCGCATCACCGGGCTTCTTGTGCCAGTTGACGAGCGTCGCATCGGCAACGGATTCGGGAAGTTTGGGAACCTTGATCTCGGTGGTCATGTTTTTTCGTTCTTCAAGTTTGGAATTCAGGAGCTCTTGCGCAGCGGCGCAGCCGCGCCCGTCTCGGTGATCACCCGCGTCGTGATGGTGCCACTGCCCGCGTTCTCGCGGACCGCGGCAGTCAGCGCGGCATCGACCAGCGCGCGCTGTTCGGCCTCATGGATCTTGCTGATGCCGGTGGCGGGCGCCGCCGCGTGCTGGCGGCCGGCGTACAGCAGCATGTGCTTGTCTTTCTGCAATGGTCCTTCCAGGCGGTGGCGGATGGAATACCAGGCACCCTGGTTCTGCGGCTCTTCCTGGCACCACACCACTTCGCGCAGCTGCGGATAACGGCGCAGCACGGCTTCATAGGCCTGTGTCGGGAACGGATAAAGCTGCTCGATGCGCACCAGCGCCACTTCGCGCATGCTCGCGGCGCGGCGCGCCTTGAGCAGGTCGAAATAGACCTTGCCGCTGCAGAAGACCACACGCTGGACCTGCGCCGGCATGATGTCGTCGACCTCGTCGATTACGGTGGCGAAACCGCCCTTGGTCAGATCGTCCAGCGACGACACCGACAGCTCGTGCCGCAGCAGGCTCTTGGGTGTCATCACGATCAGCGGCTTGCGCAGCGCGCGCAGCATCTGACGGCGCAGCATGTGAAACATCTGCGCGGGCGTGGACGGCACCACCACCTGCATGTTGTTCTCGGCACACAGCTGCAGGAAACGTTCGAGACGCGCGGAAGAATGCTCCGGCCCCTGGCCTTCATAACCATGCGGGAGGAACATCACAAGTCCGCAGAGACGGCCCCACTTGGATTCGCCGGAACTGATGAACTGGTCGATGACGACCTGCGCGCCGTTGACGAAATCGCCGAACTGCGCTTCCCAGATCACAAGCGTCGAGGGATCCGTCGTGGAGTACCCGTATTCGAAGCCGAGCACCGCCTCTTCAGACAGCACCGAGTCGGTGACCATGAAGCGAGGCTGGCCCGCGCTGATGTGCTGCAGGGGAACGTACCCGTCACCCGTGGTCTGGTCATGCAGCACGGCATGGCGATGGAAGAATGTGCCCCGGCCACTGTCCTGCCCGGTGAGACGGATGGGGCAACCGTCTTCCAGCAGTGACGCGTACGCGAGCGTTTCGGCGCAGCCCCAGTCCAGAGGCATGTCGCCAGCCACCATCTTGCGGCGATTGGCGTACACCTGATCGACGCGCGCCTGCAGCTTCACGGCCGGCGGGACATCGACGATGCGCGTGCCGAGGTTCTTCAGGCGAGCCGCGTCGATGGCAGTGGGCGCGGATTCCGACCAGTCATTGCGCAGGAATCGCGACCAGTCGACGGTGAACTGATTGCCGATCAAGCCCAGGGACGCTGGCACCTGTGAATTGCCGACATCCAGTCCCGCACGATACTGCTCCATGAACGCCGCGGCTTCATCCGCGCTGATCAAGCCATCGCTGGCCAGACGTTCCGCATAGATCTGGCGCACCGTCGGATGCTGGCGGATCTTGGCGTACATCACCGGTTGCGTGGCGGCCGGCTCATCGGCCTCGTTGTGGCCGAGGCGGCGATAGCACACCAGGTCGATCACCACGTCCTTGCGGAACTTCATGCGATAGGCCAGCGCCTGTCGCGTGACGAACACCACGGCCTCCGGGTCGTCGGCATTCACGTGGAATATCGGCGCCTCCAGCATCTTGGCGACATCGCTGCAGTACATCGTGGACCGTGTGTCGCGCGGATCGTTGGTGGTGAATCCCACCTGGTTGTTCACGATGAGGTGCACGGTGCCGCCGGTGTAGAAGGCGCGCGCCTGCGACAGCTGCAGCGTTTCCATCACCACGCCCTGGCCGGCGAACGCCGCATCACCATGGATCAGCACCGGCACCACGCGCGCGCCGCTGGCGTCGCCACGACGTTCCTGACGGGCGCGGACAGACCCCTCGACCACTGGATTGACGATCTCCAGATGCGACGGGTTGAAGGCGAGCGCAACATGCATGTTGCCGCCTGGTGTACGCAGATCGGCTGAAAAACCCTTGTGGTACTTGACGTCGCCGGATCCCTTCAGGTGCGCGATGTCATAGCGGCCCTCGAATTCCGAGAACAGTTCGGAAGGGGCCTTGCCCAGTACGTTGACCAGCACATTGAGGCGGCCTCGATGCGCCATGCCGATGACCATCTCTTCGATGCCGATCTGTCCGCCCTGTTGCACCAGGTCGTTCAGCATGGGAATCAGCGCATCGCCGCCTTCTAGCGAGAAGCGCTTCTGGCCCACGTACTTGGTGTGCAGGTAACGCTCCATGCCCTCGGCAGCAGTGAGCTGCTTGAGGATATTGAGCTTCTCTTCGGCGCTGAACCTGGTCAGCATGCGGCCGACCGTGAACTGGTCCTGCAGCCACAGGCGTTCTTCGGTGTCCGAGACGTGCGCGAATTCCGCGCCGATCGGGCCGGCAAATACGCTCTCGAGCACGGCAACGATCTCGCGCAAGCGCGCGCGGCGCGGCACCGCATCCACACGGCTGCCCGTGAAGAACTCCGTATCGAGATCCTTGTCGGTCAGCCCCACGTATTCGAGGTCCATCACCCGCGGCTTGACGCGTTCCATCAGGCCCAGCGGATCGACCTTGGCGATGAGGTGGCCACGGTTGGTGAAAACCTGGATCAGGCGCGACACCGCGGCCTGC
>JBDSGY010000044.1:0-2512 GCA_039918755.1 Steroidobacteraceae bacterium | reverse complement strand
ACCAAGTCGCTGCTGGAAGCCAATGCGGCCAGTTGGCGGCACGGAGACGCCGATGGCTGAGCGGTACTTCAATCGTCCCTTGCTGGACCTGACGAGCCACGCGAGGCGAGGCCCAACTCAGAGGTTGTCGCCCGCTGAGATTCAACAAATCCGCCGAACCGTCGGGCGCTCGCCCGAAGTGATGGTCAAGGTGTTGTCTCAATCGGCCTCGACCGTCTCCCACGTACGGCGTCACGTGGACTACGTCAGCCGTAACGGTGAATTCGACCTGGAGACGGACGACGGACAGAACCTGTCAGGCGCTGACCTCGTGGCCGACTGGGACTTGGAAGTCCCCACCGCCGGATCCGCAGAGAAGGTTGCCAGAGGGGATGACCGTGCCCCCCGCCTGGTCCACAAGCTGGTGTTCTCGATGCCCAGTGGGACCTCACCGACGGCGGTGCTGAAGGCCGTCGGTGCATTCACGCGCGAGGAGTTCGCGCTCAAGCACCGTTACGCCATGGCGCTCCACACGGACGAGCCGCATCCGCATGTGCATGTGATTGTCAAAGCAGTCAGCGAACGGGGTGTCCGGTTGAACATCCGCAAAGAAACTTTGCGCAGGTGGCGTGCAGCATTCGCGACCCAGCTCCGCGCCCAAGGCGTTGACGCCAATGCCACCGAACGCACTGCGCGCGGCTCGCCGCATCAGAACCGCAAGTTCGGCATCTACAGAGCTGATCAAAGAGGCGAGTCGACGTTCATGCTCCAACGCGCGCTGGCGTTCGACCGCGATCCAGAAGGAGCGCGGGCAGCAGATCGTGCAGCGAGGGCCCGGCTCATGCGATCACGCGAACAAGTAGAGCGCGGATGGCTGACGCTTGCCGATGCGGCCGGTCAGGAAGGATTGCAGGACGTTGCAAGTCAGATCAGGCGGTTCGTTGAGCGCCTGCCTACTGTCCGGACGGATCGCGAAACGACCGCTGACCGGTCGAGGGAAAAATATTTTTTGGAGCAGGCGAGGGGTCGTTGAGGGCGACTAGGCGCCGTTCCCGTAGGGGTTTCGAGCGCCCTAATTCTTGACCTTAGGATGACCTTAGGAAGTTTGATTTCCGAAATCCTGAAATCGCGGCACCTCGTAAGTACCGGAAAAGATTGGTCGGGATGACAGGATTTGAACCTGCGACACCTACGTCCCGAACGTAGTGCTCTACCAGGCTGAGCTACATCCCGACAGCGTGGGCGCGGGAGTTTACTTGAGCCACAGCGCCCCTGTCACCGATCTCTTTGCACGGCCACTTCGGCCAGCGCCGCCAGGGCGTCGCGCCAGGGGGTGGCAGCCACCGGCGCCAGCGCCGCGATGGCGGCGCGGGATTCGGACAATGCCCGTTCCCGCGTGTATTCGATGCCGCCGCTGGCGTCGATGCAGGCGATGATCCGCGCCACGTCTGGTTCGGGCTGATCCTCCTCGCCAGCGCCGGTTATCGCTGCACGGATCAGCTCCCGATCGGCGGCAGCTGCATTGCGCAGCGCATGGATCAACGGCAGCGTTGGCTTGCCTTCGGCCAGATCCTCGCCCAAGTTCTTGCCCCGGGTGGCGGGGTCGGAACGGTAATCCAGCACGTCATCGATCAGCTGATAGGCAGTTCCCAGGTGTTTGCCATAAGACCCCAAGGCGCGCTGCACTTCGGACGAACCGCCGCAGAGCAGGGCGGCCACTTCGGCACCGGCCTCGAACAGCTGCGCGGTCTTGCGGTAGATCACCTCGAGATAGCGTTCCTCGGTGGTGTCGGGGTCCTGCGCATTCATGAGCTGCAGGACTTCACCCTCGGCAATCACATTGGTGGCGTCGGCCATGATTTCCATGACGCGGGGCACGCCGATGGCGGCCATCATCTGGAAGGCGCGGGAATAGACGAAATCGCCGACCAGCACGCTGGCTTCGTTGCCGAACAGTGAATTGGCGGTCTCGCGGCCACGGCGCATGCGCGAATGGTCCACCACGTCGTCGTGCAGCAGGGTGGCGGTGTGGATGAATTCGATGAACCCGGCGGCCTCGAGGTGGCGGGTACCCTGGGGGCGGCGCCCGGCAGCGGCATGGGCGGAAAGCAGCACAATCAGGGGGCGAAGGCGCTTGCCGCCGCCCGCCACGATATGCTCGGCCACCTGGCTGACCAGGGGCACGGCGCTCGCCAGCCGGGTGCGGATGACGCCGTCCACGGCCGTCATATCGGCAGCCACCAGCGCGCGTATCTCGTCCAAGGTCATCTGGCCATCCCAAAACCCGCAAAAATCCGGGCCGAATGGTACCAGCAAGCGGCCCCGGAGCCGGCGCCCAAGTGTCTGTTTGACCGTGGGAAAAATGCGCAAATCCGGGTTTGACCGAATCTGCTCGGCCCATTAGAATGCGCGGCCTTTCCGTTGGGAGTTAAGCCTCAGATGTACGCCGTAATTGCCACAGGTGGCAAGCAGTACCGGGTTGAAAAAGACAGTCTGCTGAAGATCGAGAAACTCGATGCAGCCGCCGGCTCAA
>JBDSGY010000043.1:0-3916 GCA_039918755.1 Steroidobacteraceae bacterium | reverse complement strand
GCCGCATTGAGTGCCAGCAGGTTGGTCTGGAAGGCGATCTCGTCGATGACGCCGATGATGTCCGCAATCTTGCGCGAGGCGTCGTTGATGCCGGCCATCGCTTCGACCGCACGCGACACCACGGCCCCGCCCTTCTCGGCCTGGTCGCGCGCCGCGGCTGCGAGCTGCTTGGCGTGACTGGCGTTGTCGGCATTCTGTTTGACGGTGCTGGTCATCTCTTCCATCGAGGAAGCTGTTTCTTCCAGCGAGCTGGCCTGCTCTTCCGTGCGCTGCGAAAGATTGGCGTTGCCCTGGCTGATTTCGTCCGCGCCGCGACTGACTTCGGAAGACGCTTGCTTGACCTGCGACACCACGCTCGCCATGTTGGCGGTGAGATCGTTGATGCCGGAACCGATGCGCACCAGCAGCCCCGCACGCCCCTGTGTCGTAATGCGCCGCGTGAGATCGCCATCGTTCGCAGCGGCCACCAGGCCCTGCACTTCGGTGACCACCACGCTGATCGTATCCACCAGCTCGTTGATCAGGCGCGACAGGGACTCGAAGAAATGCTGCTTGCCCGCCAGCGAGATCCGGCTGCCCAGATCGCCCGCCGTGACAGCGGTGATGATGTGCTGCAGTTCGTGCTCGGTGGCCAGCTCCTGCGTGCGATCGAACCATTCGAGCACTGTGCCGAGGCGCCGCCCGCTGTCATCGCGCATCGGGCTGAGGATGGTTTTGAGGGTGGTGCCACCGATGATTTCCTCACGCGTGGCCGTGCCCGTCAGGCGCTCGATCTGGGCGCGCATGGCGGGCGGATCCCGGGTGGTGAGATCGAGACTGGCACCCTGCAATGCGCCGGCGTTGAATGCTGCGAGTTCGCCACGGAAAGACTGTTGTGCGCGCTCCAGCATCGTCACTGCCGCCGGATTGACGAAGATGATGCGGTGTTCGTTGTTGGCCACCATCACGCAGGCGTCGAGCTGGTCCAGCGCGCCGCGAAATGCGGCATTCAGGGCCGCCTGCTCCCGCTGCGCGGTCACATCGGTGAGGTACGCCACGATCTTGAAGGGGCGGCCGCTCGCGTCGACAATCGGGTTGTAGACGCCCTGCACCCAGAGTTCGCGGCCGTCGCGCGCGCGCTTGGGATATTCGCCCTGTCGCGCCACGCCGCTCTTCAGGTCTCTCCAGAAAGCCTGGTAGGAAGCAGTGGCCGGCACAGCTTCGCCTACGAAGAGCGCGTAAGGCTTGCCACGGATTTCATCCAGCGTGTAGCCGTAGAGATTCAGGAAGATCTCATTGGCATTGACGACTTCACCGCTGGGCGTGCATTCCAGCACGGCCTGAACCTTCGCGATGCCCTTGAGCTGGCCTTCATAGTCGAGGTGCGAATTCTGCAGGCTGTCCTTCATCTGCCGCAGCGCGCCCATCAGGCTGGCGTCATTGCCCGCGCTCGACATCGTGAACTGCAGATCGCCCGAGGCGATGCGCCGGGCGGCCGCAGCGGCATCAGCGGGATCAGCGCCCAGACGGCGCAACGCACTGCGGATGATCACGAAGGCGATGGCCAGCGTCAGCAGGGCACCGCCTGCCAGCGTCACGATCGTCGCGCGGAGAGATTTCCTGTAGGCGGCATGCGTCGCCTCTTCGTCCATCTTCGCTGCCTTGATCTGGATGGCGCCAAGCTGCAGCAGGTTGGCGTTGGCGGCGTCGATCGCCGGACGCAGTTCGGCCTTGCTCCAAGTGACCAGGTTCGACACCTGGCCGTTGGCAAGCTTGGCGAGCAGCACGTCGATCTTCGCGTATGCCGCATCCAGCAATGGCGTGGTCTCGTCGGCGAGAGCCTGCTCTTCGGTGATCATGCTGCCAAGGAAGTAGTTATCCCAGCCTTCCTTCGCGGCAGTCAGTTCTGCTTCGATCTGGTCGTGCGCGGCGGCTGGCTGCTCTTCGCCATCGGCGACGGCGAGAACCTTGTCGCGCGCCAGGTCCAGCACGTCGATGACTTTGCGGATGTCGCGTCCCGACACCATGCGGTTGTCGATGGTGAATTTCAGGGTTCCCTGTGTGGCCCGCACCTGCATCATGGCGTAGGCCGTAAGCCCACCGGCCAGCAGCAGCGACAGCGTCACCAGCAGATAGAGCTGCGTGGCAAGGTGGGGATTCCGGAAAGGGTTCAGGCGCATGCGGACTCCGTTCTGCTTGGCGGGCCCCGGGACCCGTTCCGGCGTCTTCCTGCCGGCTCTGGAATATATCGACAGCGAGCCGGATTGATGAATGGAGCCGCGTCACAGTTTGGATTCGCGGCGTCATCCCGATCTGCCGGGCTGTATTGCCACTGTCATAAGGCATGCGCGCTTCGGCGCAACGTGAAGCAGGTCCGCCTCCGGATGCTGCTTTCGCAGGATAGTTCTCCGGCAACAAGCATGGAGATGGACCTTATGAAGAAGCTGCTGCCGATCGCCGCATTTGCCGTGGTCATGTCCTCAAACGCATGGGCTGCTTGCGCACTGCCTGTTGCGCCCACCTCCATACCGGATGGGAAGAGTGCTTCGAAGGACGCGATGATGGCGACCAAGAAGGACGTGGACCGGTACAAGAAGGAAATGGACGCTTACCTGACCTGCGAATCCAACGAAGGCAAGGCGCAGTCCGCCCAGTCGGAACTGCAGCGCGTCGCGAACCGGTTCAACAACGAAGTGCGCGCGTTCAAGTCCGCGAACACAGGTAGCTAGGCCACTTGCTGGGAGCAAACGGTCGAACCGGATGGTTCGGCCGCAGGTGTATATTGCAAGTCGGCGATCGGCCTGCACATGGAACGCCTGCATGAAATCCTTTCCGTTAATGATCGTCTCATTGCTGCTGTCCGGCAGCCTGGTGGCCGCAGAGCCTGCAGCCATGCCCCGCAGCAGCGCCGTGCCCGGCGGCGTGATGATCGTGGATGTGGGCATCGCGACGGAGCCGGCACCGCAGGTGGAATTCGAAGGCCGCCAGGTGTTGACCGTGCTCGATGCACAGCGCTGGCGGGCAGTGGTTGGCATCGCGCTGGCCACCAAGCCAGGCAGTTACTCGCTGACCGTCAAGGATGCGGCGGGGACCACACGCGCCATCCCACTGAAGGTTGCCGACAAGAAATACGTCGAACAGAAACTGAAGGTGCCACAGAGCCAGGTGGACCTTTCGCCTGAAGACACCGCCCGCGTGGATGCCGAGCAGAAGCGGCTGCGCGCACTGTTCGACAGTTTCACCGCTGCGATGCCTGCGACACTGACGCTGGCGCAACCGGTCACGGGCCCGCGTTCAAGCTCGTTCGGACTGCGTCGAGTATTCAATGGACAGTCCCGCAATCCGCACGCGGGCATGGACATCGCCGCGGCCACCGGCACACCGATCAAGGCGCCGGCGGATGGCGTGGTGGTCGATGCCGGCAATTACTTCTTCAACGGCAACAACCTGGTCATCGACCATGGCCATGGCTTCATCACGATGTATTGCCATCTGAGTGCCTTTGCCGCGAAGCCGGGCGACAAGGTCACGACGGGGCAGATGATCGGCAAGGTGGGTGCGACGGGTCGTGTGACCGGTCCGCACCTGCACTTCGGCGTGATGCTGAATGGTGCCTGGGTGGACCCGGCACTGTTCCTGCCGGCGGTAAAGCCGGCCGCCGCAAAGGCGAAGACTCCGCCCCCTGCTGCGAAGTAGGCGTGGCGGTCTTGCGATCAGTGTTTCGGGCGGGTGCGCGTGGGCTTGCCGGAGGCAACCTTCGTTCGTGATACGCGCTTCGCGGCGTTCTTCACGCCCGCCTTCTTCTTCACCGTGAGCTTGCGGGCAGCCGCTTCGCGCTGCTCGCGATTGCCGAAAGGGTTCGCATCTGTGCGCAGTTCCAGCACCACGGGGCAGGCGTAGAGATCGAAGGCCTCGCGGAACACATTGGCGAGATAGC
>JBDSGY010000042.1:0-8214 GCA_039918755.1 Steroidobacteraceae bacterium | reverse complement strand
ATCAGCACGGGACGACCGAACGATGGCGCTTCGGCCAGCCGCACATTACGCGGAATCACGGTGCGGAACACCGTATCGCCAAAATGCGTCAGCAGCTGCGCCGAGACTTCCGTGGAAAGATTGGCGCGCGGATCGAACATGGTGCGCAGGATGCCTTCGATGTGCAGGCCGGGGTTCATGGCATCGCGCACCTGGTCGATGGTGGCGGAAAGCGCCGACAGGCCTTCCAGCGCGTAGTACTCGCATTGCATCGGCACGATCACGGTGTCCGCCGCCACCAGCGCATTCAGCGTCAGCATGTTCAGCGACGGCGGGCAGTCGATGATGATCAGGTCGAAGCGGTCACGCACCGGGGCGAGCGCATCGCGCAGCCGCGACTCACGGCCGTCGGTGCTCATCAGCAGCCGCACTTCCGCCGAGGTCAGATCCTGGTTGGTGGGCATCAGGTGGAAGTTGCCAGCCACTTGCACGATGGCCTGTTCGGCCGTGCACTCTTCCAGCAGCACTTCGCAGCTGCCGTATTCCACCGACGATTTCTCGACGCCGCAGCCCATGGTGGCATTGCCCTGCGGATCCAGGTCGATCAGCAGCACGCGACGCTGCGTGGCGGCCAGCGAGGCAGCCAGGTTCACGGCGGTGGTGGTCTTGCCCACACCGCCCTTCTGATTGGCTATGGCGATTACACGTTTCATGCAGGCCGGCAGTCTAGGCAATCCCGGCCGGTGCGTCACGGCGCAATAGGACGATATTGCGCTCCTCGGTCAGCGAAGGGACGTGTACCGCACGAACCGACACGACCTGCCACCCCGCGGGCAAAGTCCCGCCGTCCGCGTCCACATTGCCGGGCGCCGGCGCTGGGGGCCAGCGTCCCTTCATCGCAATCACGCGCGTATGCGCATCGCAGAGCGGGGCCACCCACGCGACCAGTCGCGGCAGCGGCGCGAAGGCGCGCGTGATCACGGTGTCGAACGACCGGGCGGGGTTGAGCTGCTCCACCCGGGCATGCGTGGTGCGCACATTCGAGAGCTTGAGCTCGCGCGCCACGTGATCGATGAAGCGCAGTTTCTTGTCCACCGCATCCACCAGCGTGAACTGCCGCTCCGGGTTCACGATGGCCAGCGGCAGTCCCGGGAAGCCCGCACCGGTACCGACATCCGCCACGGCGGTGCCGGCCAGATCGGGCTGCGCGCTCAATGAATCCAGCAGGTGATGGGTGAGGATCTCGGCCGGCTGCGTGATCGCAGTGAGGTTGTAGGCCTTGTTCCAGCGCAGCAGCTCGGTCACCAGGGTTTCGAACTTCGCCAGCTGCTCATCGGTCAGCGTCACACCCAGCTCGGCGGCGCCGTCCCACAGCTGCGCCGTGAGTTCGCTCACGGGGGCGCGTTGCGGATGAACCGGGCGACAAATACCTGCACCGGGATGGCGTCGATCCCGGTGGGCTCTGCGCTCCACTTGTGGAACTGCTCGTTGATGCGGCGCATGTGCGTGAGCGTGAAGATCTGCTCGGCGGCGAGATACAGCCGCCGCATCGCGCCATCGAGTGAATCGCTGCCACTCGCCGCGATGTCCGCCGTGCAATGCGCATAGAGGCTGCTCAACACCGGCGGCGGCCTGCCGCCGAGAGACGCGAGACGCGCCTCGATGTCGGCATCGGCCAGCGCCGCCAGCAGCGCATCGGCCTGCCCGCCGCGCAGCGCCAGCAACTGCTGCATCGCGCGCGTTGCGGTGGCCGCCGGCAATTCATACGAGGTGCCCGGCACGCGTGCGCCACCTGGACGCATGTCAGAAGGCTTCAGCGTGGCAAGCACCTTCACGACGCTCTCGTCGTAGAGTGCTTCCAGCATCATCGCGACCACCACCAGCAGGCGCTGGCGCGCAGCCGCGATTTCTTCAACGGTCATCATGGATGCGAACCAGTGTGCGGCCGGTATTGCTGCCGGCAATCAAGGTAGCAAAGGCTGGCGCCAGCTCTGCGAGGGACACCACGCGTGTGACGATGGCGTCGAGATGCCGGGGCGCCAGATCGCCAGCGATGCGTCGCCAGATGGCCAGGCGCCGATCGCGTTTCGTGGCGGAGGAATTCACGCCGAGCAGATTCACCCCGCGCAGAAGGAACGGCATGAGGCTGACATTGAGTTCAGCGCCACCGGCAATTCCAACGGATGCGACGCCTGCCTGCATGCGCGCGCTGCGCAGCAGATAGCTGGCCACGACGCCGCCGACATTGTCGATGGCCCCGGCCCAGCGCTCCGCTTCGAGTGGGCGCGTGCCGAGCGATGCAACGTCCAGCTGCTGTACATCGGCAGCGCCAACCTGTCGCAACAGGTCAAAGCTCTCTGCCTTGCGCGTGAACGCCGTCACTTCGTAGCCGCGTCGCGCCAGCATGTCGATGGCGACCAGCCCAACCCCACCACTGGCGCCAGTAACGGCAACAGGGCCCTGGCCCGGCGCCAGCCCATTGTGCTCGAGCTGCGTGATGGCAAGCGCCGCGGCAAATCCCGCGGTGCCCACCGCCATGGCATGGCGCAGGCTCAGGCCTGCGGCCAGCTTCACCACTGCATCGGCCGGCACGCGCGCATATTCGGCATATCCGCCGTCGCGCGTTTCCGACAGACCGCACCCGGTTACGAGCACCTCTTCACCCACGGTCACCGCCGCATCGTCGGACGCCACCACCACACCGGCCAGGTCCACACCGCCCACCAGCGGGAACTGCCGCAGGATGCGGCCCTTGCCCGTGCCGGCCAGCGCGTCCTTGTAGTTGATGTCCGACCAGTGCACGCGGATGGTGACTGCACCCGGCGACAGCTGGTCCAGCGTCATCGATTCGATGCCGGCGCCATGCTCGTTGATGCGAAATGCGTGGAATGTCTTCATGGGTGATCGGTTGCATCTTAGCGCTGCGCTAAGATCGTTGCTTATGAAGCACACCACTTCCCTGATGGCCAGTCTCTGCGTCCTGCTGCTGGCGCCACTGCTGCTGGCCCAGAGCGTCACGCCTGCCCGATCGGAACAAGGCGGCCTGATTCTCGACGGCATCCCAGCGCGTGATCCTGCGCTTGCCGCAAGGCTTGCACCGTGGCTCGAGGCACGGGACACGGGATTCGTCGACTGGCTGGCAGACGGCAACCTGCTGGTCCGCTCACGCGCCGGAGAGTCGACGCAGCTGCAGCGCGTGGGCGCTGCTCTTGAGACACCCGCGCCGATTACTGCGGAGGACGAGCCGGTCACCGCCGCAGCGGCTCATCCCTATGACGTGAATACGCTGCTCTTCCTCAAGGATCGCGGTGGCGACGGGAATACGCAGCTGCTGTTGCGCAATCTCGCCACCGGCACCGACAAACTGCTCACCGACGGCACGTCGCGCAATGGCCTGCCCGTGTTCGCGCGCGACGGCAAGCGCATCGCCTTCGACGGCAATGCGCGCGACGGCGCGAGTTCCGACGTGTATCTGCGCGACACGAGCAGCGACGCGGGGCCGCAGCTGCTGATGGCCGGTGGCAAGGATGCGCTGGCGGTGCAGGACTGGTCGCTGGACGACCGGCGCCTGGCCGTCATCCGCCGCATCTCACGCACGGAAAGCCAGCTGCTGCTGGTCGATACGACCAGCGGTGTCCCGACGCGGGTGGAACCGGCCGCGGGCTACATCGGTGAACCCATGTCGGTCACGCAGGCGCGCTTTTCGCGCGATGGCCACGGCCTCTATTTCCTGTCGGATCGCGGCGGTGAGTTCACCGCATTGCATTACCTCGATCTGTACACCAGCGAGGTGCGCACGCTGACGCCGGACACGCACTGGGATGTGCAACGCTTCGCGCTGAGCGCGGATGGACGCTACATCGCCTACACGCGCAATGAGGCCAGTGCCGACCGGCTGGTGCTGCATGACGTCGCGGGCAGGGCCGACCTGCTGTTGCCCGCGCTTCCCGCTGGCGCGCTGATCAGCGCCATTGGCTTCGATCACCGCAGTCAGCAGCTGGCGGTTGCCGTGGAGACCGCACAGTCCCCGCAGGATGTGTATGTCTATCGCATCGAACCCGCGCCCGGGGACCCCGCCGCGCTGCCCGCGATCTCACTGGTGCGCTGGACACAGGGGGAACCCAGCGTGGGCGCATCGAGCGCGGTGCCGGAACTCGTGCAGTTTCCCACCTGGGATCGCGTCGGCAGTCAGCCACGTTTTCTGCCGGCATACGTGTTCCGGCCACGCGCGCCTGGCGCGCATCCGGTGGTCATCGACATCCGCGGTACGGATTTGCAGGCAAGGCCTCAGTGGAATGCCTTCACCCAGTACTTGGTGAATGAGGGCTATGCCGTGGTCGCGCCGAATGTGCGCGGCGCCACGGGCTACGGCCGCAGCTTTCTCAAGCTGGGTGACGGCACGTTGCGCGATGACGCCGTGCGCGACATCGGCGCCCTGCTCGTGTGGGCTGGACTGCAGCCGGACTTCGATCGCACCCGCGTGCTGGTCATGGACGATTCACGCGGCGGCTATCTCGGACTCGCGGCGCTTGCCAATTATGGCGACCGGCTGCGCGGCGCAGTCGTGCAGGACATCGCGCCGTTCAGCAATGCCGTGTCGATCCGCAAGCCGCTGTTGATTGCGGAGGGACGGAGCGATCCGGGCGCGCCCGGTGAATCGCAGTTGATGACGGCGCGACTGCGTGGCAATGGCGGCGAAGTCTGGTATCTCGCGGCAAAGAACGAAGGCCATGGCTTTCAGAAGAAGACCAACCGCGATGAGTATTTCTCCACGGTGGCCGCATTCGTGAAGCGGTTCACAACGCCCTGATCTCAGCGTCAGCCTCGCAAGGCGACGCAAACAAAAACGCCGCGCTTCGTGCGCGGCGTTCTGCAATGAGGCGCGTCGCCTGCAAAACTTACTTGGCCGCGGCGACCTTCTCGTTCTTTGGCACGGTCTTCAGCGCAGGCCGCTGGTGTTCGTAGTATTCCGCCACTTCCTTGATGTCTGCCGGCTTCAGCGTGGCCGCGAACGGCGCCATGATGGCGTTCTTGCGCGCGCCGGAGCGATATGCCGTCAGCGCATGCTCCAGGTAATCGGCGTGCTGGCCGCTCAGCGTGGGATACATGCCCATGATGCCGACGCCATCGCGACCGTGGCATGCCTGGCAGGTGGCAACCGCGGCCGGCACCTTGCCAGCGGGTTGCCCGCCCGCGGTCTTCACGACCTCACCACCGAGATAGGCCGCCAGATCCTGCATGTCCTGATCGGAAAGCGTGCTGGCATGCGCGTGCATGGTGGCGTGGCTGCGTTCCCCGGCTTTGTATTCCTTCAGCGCCGCGACGATGTACTCGGGATGCTGGCCCCGCAGGCGCGGCACCGAAAACGTGGGATAGACGCTCTTGTAGGCTTCGATGCCGTGGCAGCCAAGGCACGTGTAGCCGAGTGTCTTGCCGCGCGCCGGATCGCCCGCTGCCTCGGCAGGAGCCGCCAACACCAGACCCAATACCGCAATCGCAAACAGGGAACGGGACATCCAGACCTCTGGGTTCAAAGCACCGCAAAACAGCCGCGAATATTACGGTTCGACCGGCGAGAATGCCACCGCGGTGCTGCATGTTCGACGCCTAACCCCATCAGCGGCAAGGGAATGATGATCGCTCTCATTCAGCGGGTAACGCGGGCACAGGTGGATGTGGACGGCCGGTGTGTCGCGTCCATCCAGCGCGGCATCCTGGCGCTGATCGGGATCGAGGCTGCAGACACCACCGCCACGGGCGCCACATTGCTGCAGAAGGTACTCGGTTACCGGATTTTTCCCGATGATGAAGGCAGAATGAATCTTGATCTGCGCCAGATCGAAGGAGATCTGCTGCTGGTGCCCCAGTTCACGCTCGTGGCCGATACCGGGAAGGGGACCCGGCCGAGCTTCAGCGAGGGCGCGCGGCCTGAACAGGCCCAGGCGCTGTTTGCGGCGCTGGTCGCGGCAGCCGTTCAGGCGCATCCGCGCACCGCCAGCGGGGTGTTCGGCGCCGACATGCAGGTGAGTCTGGTCAACGATGGGCCGGTTACCTTCCATCTGCGCGCTCAGCCACGTGGCCCGGACCTGTGCGCTCCCCCACAGTAATAGGTGAACTTTCTCGGCCACCGGGACTCCCTTGTCTTATCATGGGAATCCCCTGCACATTCTAGGGTTTACGGAGCACTACGATGGGTTCACTTAGCATCTGGCACTGGCTGATCGTACTGGGCATTGTCATCCTGGTTTTCGGCACGAAGAAGCTCGGATCGGTCGGAACTGACGTCGGCTCCGCGATCAAGAATTTCAAGAAATCGATGAACGAAGGCGACGCTGAAGGTCAGGAGGCTGCAAAGCAGATCAAGCAGCAGGTCGGCCTCGACGCCGAATTCCCCGAGGTCAAGCCTGCCGATCAGGTCACGCCGTCCAGCACCGATCGCAAGGTCTGAACGGGCTGTCCTTAAACCGCACCGCCATTCGATTCCACAGTTATGTTTGAGGTCGGCTTCCAAGAGCTGGCGCTGATCTTTGGCGTCGCACTGGTGGTGCTGGGTCCCACCCGGCTGCCGGGTCTGGTGACCAAGATCGGCCGTTGGGTGGGCAAGGCCCGTTCGATGGCGCGCGAATTCCGGAGTCAGCTCGAGAGCGAGATCAATCTCGAAGAGATGAACCGGATGACCGATATCCGCAGCAAGGACTCGGGCGCGCCCACTGCATCCACACCGCCGATTCCGCCGGAAATGGGCGGCCAGCCGCTGGATCCCGCGCTGACCAACTATCCGTACGGCGCGCCGGACGCACCGGCCACCACCACCACCGACGATACGTACTCGCATGCCCATGCAGAGGGCGAGGCGCCGATGCCGTACGCCCCCGAGTCCACGGAAGTGGCGACAACAGAGCCCGCAGCGGACAGTCCCGCGCCCGCAGACCTGCCTCCCGACGATGCACGGCGCAACGCATGAGCGACGACCGCAAGGAAAAGCTCACCGAAGGCACGCTGATCTCGCATCTGCTGGAACTGCGCGACCGGCTGGTGAAGGCCTTCATCTCGGTGATCGTCGCGTTCGTGCCCGCCGCCTATTTCCGCACCGAAATCTTTGCCCTGCTGGCCAAGCCGCTGCTGGCCCAGCTGCCGCAAGGCTCATCGCTCATCGCCACTGGCGTGGTGTCGTCGTTTTCCACGCCGCTGAAACTGTCGTTCTACGTCGCGCTGTTCGTGGCGATGCCGTTCATCCTCACGCAGCTCTGGGGCTTCGTGTCACCGGGCCTCTACAAAAAAGAAAAGCGTTTCGCGGTGCCGCTGCTGGTGTCATCGATCGTGCTCTTTTATGTGGGCGTGGCATTCGCCTACAAGTTCGTGTTCCCGGTGGCCTTCCACTTCTTCGCCGGATCCACGCCGGAAGGCGTGAAGATGACGCCGGACATCAATGTCTACCTGGACTTCGCGCTGACCATGTTCCTGGCGTTCGGCATCGCTTTCGAGGTGCCCGTCATCGTCGTGCTGCTCACGCTCACCGGTCTGGTGTCGGTGGAGAAGCTGTCGCAGTCACGCGGCTACGTCATCATCGGCATCTTCGTTGCCGCGGCGATCCTGACGCCTCCGGATGTGCTCTCGCAATGCATGATGGCGCTGCCCATGTGGGTGCTGTTTGAAGCCGGCATCATCTTTGCGCGCATACTCAACCGCAGCAAAAGCGCCGATCCGGAAGAAGCCGAGACCAAGGCCTGATTGAGATGAGCGCCGCACAGCCTCCAGCAGCGGCGCGCGGCTTCCTGGGTCAGCCGGCAGGTTTTTCCACGCTGTTCTTCACCGAACTGTGGGAACGATTCAGCTACTACGGCATGCGCGCCATCCTGGTGCTCTTCCTGGTCGGCGAGCTGACCGGTGGCGGCATGGGTCTGGACGACACCACCGCGTATGCCATCTACGGCCTCTACACCGCCGGCGTGTACATCATGTCCATGCCCGGCGGCTGGGTGGCGGACCGGCTGCTCGGCGCGCAGGGCGCGGTGCTGTGGGGCGGCGGCTCCATCGCAGTGGGCCATCTGCTGCTTGCAGGCTCCGGCCTCATCCACAGCAGCAAACTGTTCCTGCTCGGCCTTGCGTTCATCGTGATCGGCACCGGTCTGCTGAAGCCCAACATCAGCTCGCTCGTGGGACAGCTGCACACGGGCAGCACGGGTGGCGCGCGCGATGCGGGATTCACCTGGTTCTACATGGCCATCAACATCG
>JBDSGY010000041.1:0-11586 GCA_039918755.1 Steroidobacteraceae bacterium | reverse complement strand
TCGAGCTGCTGTGGTGGAGCGTGCCAGTGCTGGGCGTACTGCTGGCAATGGTAGGCCGGCGTTGCTCTGCACGCGCCTCCGCGCTGGTGAGCGCAGCAGCGCTGCTGGTGGTAGCGGCAGCATTCGTGTCAGGCAACCGGGTCGCGGCCAGCCGCGTGGACGCCATGGCGCAGGCGCATTTCCAGGGAATGACAACGCTCGACAAGGTGCTGTCTCCCAACCCGACCAATCCCTTCTGCTGGGATGTGCTGCTGGTGCAGGCAGGGGGCGGTCGCTATGTCGTGAGGCATGGGCTGCTGTCGATTGCCGTGCCGCCGCGGGCTGCGGGATGTTCACAGCTGCTGGCCCGGCCTGGCACCGCGCCGATGACGGCGGTGCCGGCCCCCGCATCCAGGCAGATGCTGTGGCTGGGTGAATTTTCAGGGACAACCGACAGCCTGATCGAATTGGTCGACAACGACTGCGCAGCGCGTGAACTGATGCAGTTCGTGCGCGCGCCGTTTGCCACCGTGGTGGAGCGGCATTACGTTATCGGTGACCTGCGATTCGATCGCGAGGCGGGCATCGGCATGTCCGAACTGGTTGTGGATCCGGAACGGCCGGGTTCGTGCAGGCATTTCGTGCCGTGGACGTCGCCACGCGCGGACCTGCTCTCCGAGGCTTCTGCGAGATAGCCGGCAATTGATTAGTGCTCCACATTCGTCAATGATTCCTGCCGCCTGAGGAGGATGGGACTGGTCCTCACCCCGCTAAGATGGGGAAGCGTGCGACGGCAGCACCCGGCCTGTATCGACTTATGAGGATTCCAGCGCATGGCATTTCGAGGTCTCCCCGGCCTGTTGGTCGTGCTGGGCGTGTGCGCCCTTACCACCGGCGCCGCTGCTCCCGCGCCAGAAGCACCCCTTGCGGGGGCGCAGGTGTACGCCAAGTACTGCGCCGCCTGTCACGAGCAGGTCGCGCCGCGGATTCCAACGCGCGACGCACTCTCGAAGCTGTCTCCTGCCAGCATCCTCCGCGCGCTCGACTTCGGGCAGATGATGAATATCGCCTACCCGATGAAGCGCGAAGAGCGCACTGCTGTCGCGGCTTTCCTCGGCAAGGGCAAGGACGAGGCGGCGCTGCCCGCCAGCGCCTGGTGCAAGGCTGACAGCAAGGTGATGCCGCTTCCGGCAGCGCCCAACTGGACCAGCTGGGGCCCGTCGCAGTCGAACATGCGGTTCCAGCCCACCGGGCCGGCCGGCCTTGAAGCGCGCGATCTGGACCGGTTGCAACTCAAGTGGGCGTTTGGCTTTCCGGGTGACGTGACGGCATTTGCGGCGCCGACCGTCATGGACGGCAGCCTGTTCGTCGGCAGTGCCGCGGGATCGGTGTATGCGCTGGACGCGAACACAGGCTGCGTGCACTGGCACTATCGTGCACATGGACCGGTACGCGCCGCGATGACCATCGCCACGGAAGGCGCGCAGCGCTCGCTGGTATTCAGCGATCAGAACGGTCTCGTCTATGCGCTGGATGCGCGCACGGGAAAGGAACGCTGGCAGAAGCGTGTCGAACAACATGAAGCGACACGGCTGACCGGCTCCATCGCCGTGCACGCCGGCATCGCGTTCGTCCCGGCAGCCTCGTGGGAAGAGACCCGCTCAATCGATCCTGCCTATGAATGCTGCACTTTCCGCGGCAGCATCACGGCGGTCCGCGTTCGCGATGGTTCGGTGCTGTGGAAGACCTATCTGGTGGATCGCCCGGTGAAGACGGGCACCATGCCGAACGGCACAGCGACGTTCGGACCGTCGGGCGCGGGCATCTGGTCGGCACCTACGGTGGACACCGCACGCGGCCTGCTCTACGTAGCAACCGGCGACAATTACTCCCTCCCCGCCACTGCCACCAGCGATGCCGTCGTAGCACTGTCGCTCCAGACCGGTCGCGTGGTCTGGTCACAGCAGACCACCACCGGCGACGTGTTCAATTCGTCCTGCAGCCGGATCGAGAAATGTCCGTTCCGGAACGGACCTGATGTGGATTTTGGCTCTTCCGCCATGCTGGTGCGCACCACCAGCGGCCGCGACGTCGTGCTGGCCGGCCAGAAGTCGGGAGTTGTGTTTGCGTTCGATCCGGACAACAAGGGCGCGCCGTTGTGGCAGGCGCGCGTGGGCAAGGGCGGAGCCAATGGCGGAATCCAGTGGGGCATGGCCAGCGACGGACAGGCTGTGTACGCCGCCATCGCCGGCTCGGCGCGCGCGCGCAACGCCGGACCACCGGGCAACGTGGCAGGAGTGATCGGCAATGCCAGCTTCGACCCGGAGGTGGGTGGCAGCCTCACCGCGCTCAACGTGCTCGATGGCACGCAGCGCTGGTTTGCGCCTGCACTGCCCTGCAGGCCGCCACGTGCCGGCTGCAGTCCGGCCCAATCGATGGCAGTCAGCGCCATTCCGGGTGCTGTATTTTCCGGCTCGATGGACGGCCACCTGCGCGCGTATTCGAGCGCAGACGGCAAGGTGCTGTGGGATTTCGACACGGTGCAGACATACCGCACGGTGAACGGATCGACAGCCAGCGGGGGCTCGCTCGATGGCGCAGGTCCAGTGATCGTCGGCGGCATGCTCTACGTGAACTCGGGCTATCCGCGCTTCGGCGGCATGCCCGGCAACGTGCTGCTCGCGTTTGGAGTTTCTGCAACACAGTAATCAGACGGGGAACGCATGAGATCAACGAAGAATCCTGGCCGGCATGTGGCCCTGTACCTGGCAGCGGCAACCTTGTGCGTGGTATCGGCGGCGGCGATGGCGCACCACTCCTTCGCCATGTTCGACAGCGAACACCAGGTAAAAATCTCGGGCCAGGTCTCGCGCTTCGACTGGGCCAACCCGCATATCTACATTTTCGTCACGGGCGGTGAGGCCGGGAAGGAAGCCAAGAGCTACACGATCGAGGGTGCGAGCCCAGGCATCCTCAATCGCATCGGCTGGAAGTTCAACATGATCAAGGCCGGCGACAAGGTCACGATGGTGATTGCACCGCTGCGTTCCGGCGAGGCGGGCGGCTTGCTCAAAGAGATCAAACTGCCCGATGGTCGCGTCTTCAACAACGGCGGTTTCGCCGGTCCCTCGGCCATCTCGCTGAAGGACGAAAAGTGACGCGGGCTGCCGTTGCAGTCGTGCTGGCAGCCGTGGGGTGCATCGCCCAGGTCCAGGCGGCAGCGCCGACGGCGGTGCCGAAGATAGAAGGCCCCAATTTCTCCGGCACCTGGGAAGATCCGTTTCCTCCCGAGATCCTGCGGCCTGCAGGTTCGCCGCGTCCGCCGCAGGAAGTGCCACCGGCGCCGCTGAAGGAACCATGGGCCTCGCAGGTGCGCGCTCTTCAACAGGAGCAGGCAGCCGCCACTGCGCGCGGCGAGACTGCCGTCAATGGCGGCGTGCGCTGCCTGCCCGGCGGGTTTCCCTCGATGATGAAGGCAGTCTTTCCAGTGGAAGTGCTGCAGTCGCCGGGACAGGTGACGATCATCCAGGAAGCTTTCGGACAGGTGCGGCGCATCTATCTCAACGAGAAGCAGATTGCGGTGGAGGACGCGGAACCGCTGTTCTGGGGACATTCCGTAGGCCGCTGGGAGGGCAACACCCTCGTCGTCAATACCATCGGACTCAAGGAAAACGTGCGCATGGCCGGCGTGCCACATTCGGCGAACATGCGCATCGACGAGCGCATCACGGTGACCTCGCCGGAAAACTGGGAAGACCAGATCACCATCACGGATCCGGAGTTCCTGACGAAACCGTGGACGTTCACCTACAAATACAATCGCATGAAGAACTACCACATCAATGAGTTCGTCTGCGAAGACAACCGCATCTACGAAGACGCGGCCACCGGCAAGGCCAAGCTGCGGCTGGGAGAATGATGATGCGGGGACTTCGACCAATTCTGGCGCTTTGCGTCCTTCTGCTGGCAAGCGCACTGCCAGTGCAAGCGATGGCCGCCCAGGGCAAGCTCGAGAAGATCCGCGTGCAGGGCGCGTCTCTCGTCGGCAATCTTCAGGGCAACGACGCCGAGCGCGACGTCTACGTCTACCTGCCTCCGGGTTACGCGAAGGGCAACAAACGCTATCCGGTGATCTACTTCCTGCACGGCTATGCCGTGACCGTGGATGTATACGTCACTGCCGTCCTGAACCTCCCCGCCGCCACGGACACTGCGATGTCGGCCGGCGCCCTGGAAGCCATCATCGTGATGCCCGATGCGTTTACCCGCTTCGGGGGCAGCTTCTATTCCAGTTCGCCCACCATCGGCGACTGGGAAAGCTTCATCGCCAAGGACCTGGTCGCCTATGTGGACGGTCATTACCGGACGCTGGCAAAACGCAGCAGCCGCGGCCTGTCCGGGCATTCAATGGGCGGCTATGGCACGCTGCGCATCGGCATGAAATATCCGCAGGTGTTCGGCGCACTGTATGCAATGAGCTCCGCCGTGTTGCTGCAGGCGCCGAATGCGGAAACGGTGAAGACACAGCTGGCGCGGATGACGCCGGACCTGAAATCCGAATCGCGCAGCTCGACCAACGGCCTGCAGTCCCAGGCCTCGGCGTGGGCGTCGAATCCGCAGAATCCGCCGTTCTACTTCGACCTGCCTTTCGACGCAGAGGGCAAGCCAGTACCGCTCATCGCGGAGAAGTGGATCGCCAACTCGCCGCTGGTCACCGTGGATCAGAATGTCCCCGCCCTGAAGAGTTTCCGCGGCATTGCGCTGGATGTCGGCAACGAAGATGGACTCTCCGTCACCAACAAGCAGCTCGATGCCGCGCTGACGCGCCTCGGCGTGGCACACACGTTCGAGGTGTACGAAGGCACCCATGGCAATCGCGTGGGCGCGCGCTTCACGGCGAATGTCCTGCCATTCTTCGCAAAACACCTGGACGTAAAGTAGCGCCGCGCGAAGTCGCTAGGCGTTATGCAGTTCGACTCCGCCGGCCGGATTTCGCCGCCACGATGAACAGGCCCAGCGCTGCGAGCAGCAGCGGATTCATCGCGCCACCATCGCCGCCGCCGCCGCCACCGCCGCCGGGAGGCGCGCTATCGTCGTTCGTGATGGTCCCCTGGCCGTGAGCCTTGGCAATCGTAGCGCCGCTTGCCGCACTCAGGTCCACGCCGAAGGTTTCGTTCGGCTCGACGGCGGTGTCGCCATTCACCGTGATCGCCACGGTCTTCGAGAGGTCACCAATTGCAAAGTTCAGCGTGCCGTTCCTGCTCACGTAGTCACTGCCAGCGGCGGCCGTCCCGTCGGCACTCGTATAGGTCACCGTCACGGCACCGGTGGCCACGGCGGAAAGACTCACCGTGAACGTGGCGGTCGCAGTACCTGCATTGCCCTCGGTGACGCTCACGTCGTCGATGCTCAGGGCAGGCAGCGGCGGGGGCGGCGCGGCGTCATCGTTGGTGATCGTCCCCACGCCCTGCGCCTTCAACAGCGTGGCACCGACCGGCGCAGTGAGATTCACCACATAGGTTTCGTTCGGTTCGACGGTCGTGTCACCCTGCACAGGAACGGGGATGGTCCTGGTGGTCTGGCCGGCGGCAAAGGTGAGTGTGCCTGCTGAATCAGTGCCGATCCGCCAGCGGGAAGCCTCAGGTTTCCGCCCACATCCGCAGCAGATTGGCCCGCGTCTGCTGCACCAGGTCCGACTCCATTGCATCCGGCAGCCGGGTGTACATCACATCCTTGATCTGCGCCAGGTTCGCGAGAATTTCACGTTGCTGCGGATCCCGTACGAAAGACTGCGCCCAGGTCACGCAGACCAGCCGCTCACCACGCGTGACCTCCGTGACCTCATGCAGGGTGGAGGCCGGATAGATCACGGCAGAACCCTGGGGCAGCTTCACTTCATGGTTGCCGAACGGGCTGCGGATCACCAGAACTCCGCCGTCGTATTCGTCCTGGTCACTGACGAACACCGTGATCGAGCAGTCGGACCGTTCGCGGGCATTGGCCGGGCCCATCATGGCGTTGTCCACATGCCGGCCATAGGACATGCCGGGCCGATAGCGGCTGATCAGTGGAGGTCGCACGCCTTTGGGGATACCCACGCGCTGAAACATGGAATTGCGCAGCAGGGCATTGATGACGATCTCGTGCAGAATCCTGCGCGGTGCATATTCCTGCGAGACCTGCTCGTTGTTCTTCACCCGTTTGGCGCGACCGCCTGCAGTCGCTGCGCCGGATACGAAGGGCATCCGGGCAGCCTCCTGCCGGATCTTTGCGAGCTCTTCCGGCGTCAGCACATCGGGAATACAGGTGATCATGTTGCTATGATAACGCCGCCCCCGGACGGCGTAGGAAGGTGCCTACGAATTTCCGCGGACTGCGCCGACATTACCGCGCGATTCCAGGCTTTATGTTTTTCCGATGGGCATACTTAAATTCTTGGGCGTTGCGATCCTCATTCTCTGGCTGGTCCTGTGGCTGGCAGTAAAGATCACGTTTGGTGCAATCCACCTGCTCGTGCTGCTGGGTGTCGCACTGATCGTGATCGGCTTCGTCAAGTCCGCCTCGCGCTAAACGCCAATCTGCATTCCGGATGCATCAGGCCGCTATACTGCGCGGCCCTGAAATTGCGCGCGCATCATGTTCTTCAAGAATCTCTGCATCTATCGTCTGCCGCCGGAATTTGATCTTCCTCCCGCTGAACTGGAATCCCGGCTCGAGAGCCGGCCGCTGCAGCCCTGCGGTCATTTCGACATGACGACCAGCGGCTGGGTGCCGGTAGGACCCACTGCCCGCCTGCTGCACAGTGTGGGCACTCACCAGCTCATTGCACTGGGAGTTGAACAGAAGCTGCTGCCCGGCTCGGTGATCCGCCAGGAGGCGGCCGACCAGGCGGTGCATATCGCTGCGGAGCAGGGATTCCCGTTGGGTCGCAAGCAGATGCGCGACCTGAAACTGCAGGTTACCGAAGAGCTGCGCGCACGCGCGCTGGTCAGGCGCCGCATCATCCATGCATGGATAGATCGCGACAATGGCTGGTTCATCGTCGATTCGGCGAGCGTGGCGCGCGCTGAAGAAGTGGTCGAAAACCTGCGGGAGACCCTGGGCAGCTTTGCTGTGATCCCTGCCGATGCGGCGCGCTCGCCGCAGGTCGCCATGGGCAGCTGGCTCACACTGGGCCATGTGGGCCACCACATGAACATTGACGATGACCTGGAGCTGCGGGCGGCAGACCTGTCAGGGGCGACCATTCGCTACGTGCGCCATGCCTTCGACAATGCAGAGGTTCGCAAGCACTTCTCCACGGGGTTCGTCGCCACACGCCTGGGACTTACGTGGAACGCGCGCATTTCCTTCGTGCTGACCGACAAGCTGCAGGTCAAGCGCGTGCAGTTCCTGGAGGTGGAAAAGGACGGCGAAGGCTCTCAGGAGCTGGATCCGCAGGAGAAGTTCGACATCGACTTTGCCGTGATGAGTGGCGAGCTGTCGAAGCTCCTGGGAGATCTGCTGGACGCGCTCGGCGGCGAGGCGCAGCGACAGGCGGCGTGATCGCCTTTGCGGACGTGACCATCCACAACAGGGGCCGCACTGCAGATGGGCCGGGGCGACACCCCGCCCGGTCGCCCATGCCATTCGACGAGCTGAAGCGGGTACCTCAGTCTTCTCGCGTGAACACCACGTGACCCACGGCGGTGTTCGACGCGGGCACGTGATAGAAGCGATGCAGCTCACGGATCCTGGGTCCGATGGCGCCGCGCATCGTCATCCACATGATCAGCTCCATGCCTTCGGAGCCCGCTTCGCGGATGTACTCCTCATGCGACATGGTGCGCAGCGCATCCGGGTCGGTGGTGAGCTGGTCCAGGAATTGCGTGTCCCATTCGCGGTTGATCATCCCTGCCCGCTTGCCGGCCAGCTGATGGCTCATGCCGCCCGTGCCCCACACCTGCACTTTCAGGTCCTCGGGAAATGAATCCACGGCGCGGGCGATCGCCTCGCCCAGTCGGTAACAGCGGTTGGCCGTCGGCGTCGGATACTGGATGACGTTTACCGCGAGCGGGATGACTTTCACCGGCCACTCCTCAGGCTGACCCAGCATCAGTGACAGCGGCACGGTAAGGCCGTGGTCCACGTCCATCTGGTTCATCAGCGTGAGATCGAACTCTTCGAGCACCAGGCTGTTGGCGATATGCCAGGCAAGGCGGGAATGCCCCTGCACGACGGGCACCTTGCGTGGCCCCCAGCCTTCATCGGCAGGATTGAAGGAATCGGCGCAGCCCAGCGCGAAGGTGGGCACGGCATCGAGCGAAAACGCCGAGGCGTGATCGTTATAGACGAGGATGACGACGTCGGGTTTCTGCTCGGTGAGCCACTGCCGGGTCCACCGGTACCCTTCAAAGATTGGCGCCCAGTCCGGGTGTTCCGTCGCGCCACGATCCAGCGCGGCGCCGATCGCAGGCACATGGCTCGAGCCGATGCCTGCGGTGATGCAGCCCATCAGAACCCGCCGGAAATCGACCTGAGACCTTCGGGGCTACGTCCACCACTGCGCATCATCGCAGCATACTCTTCGGTGGACTGACCGGAGAACGAGGCCGAGACGGACTGCGTGGGACGGCCATCCAGCGCGGCGAGTTTCAGCACGAAGAAGATGTTGCCGCCCAGGTTCAGCAGGGCCTCGAAGTCGCGGGCGATGACCGCCTGCTTCTGGACTTCGCTCATCGGCCATTCGTTGAGGTAGTCGCGCTGGTCGGCCTTGAAGCGGGCACGGTTGGCGGGGCTCATCAGCGACATGCAGAAGCGATTCAGGTGACGACCCTGGACGGCGCGGTCGCCATCGAACACATACGTGCCGGGGATATCGCTGAAGTCTGAATTGGTCATGAGTGGCTCCTGCGGCGTTTTGCGCCTGCCCACATCATATTCATTGCGAACTGCAACAACTAACCCCATATTACGACCTCAGTTTTTGCGATTCGAGACAAATCAATGGACATGGTGGCCAATCTGCGGGCGTTTCTCGGGGTTGCGCGCTACGGCAGCTTCTCCGAGGCAGCCCGGCAGCTCAATGTGGTGCCCTCCGTGGCGGCCAAGCGGGTCACCCAGCTCGAGCACACGGTGGGGGCGCAGCTTTTCGAGCGCTCCACCCGCAAGGTCGCGTTGACCGAGGCCGGCGAGAAATTCCTGGCGCGTGCGCGCAGCCTGATTGCGGACCTGGACGACACACTGGTTGGCCTGCGCCGATCGGGCGACCGCCTGGAAGGCCGCATCATGATGATGGTCCCGACCACGCTGCACATGCTGGTGCTTTCCGATGTGCTCAGTGGCTTCCTGCGGGAACACGAGCACATCACCATGGAACTGGCACTGGTCAACCGCTCCGTGAATCCGGCGGAGGAAGGTTTTGATCTGGCCATCACCGGCCACGCCGCCAACAGCTATGAGGGTGTGCTGGATGTGCCGCTGCATTCCTTTGAACAGGTGCTGTGCGCGTCGCCGGAATATCTGCAGCGGCGCGGCACACCGCGGCGGCCACACGATCTGGAGGGGCACGACGGCCTGTTCTTCAAGCCTCTGGGGACAGCCTGGCGCTTCGACAGCGAGCAGGGCCAGCTCAGCGTGGATGTGCGGCCGCGGCTCGTTGCCGACGACAACCTGACGCTGCGTGCCGCAGCGATGGCGGGAAATGGCATCGCCATGTTGCCGCGTTATGTCGCCGACGATGCGGTCCGGGCCGGTCATCTGGCCGAACTGCTGCCGGACTTTCCGCTGCCCACCTCGTGGTTCCGCGCGCACGTGACGCAGAATAGAGCCAAACTCGCGCGCATCGGGAAACTGCTCGACTGGTTGAAGATGTCGCTGGAAAAATCATTACCGCTGGTTAACCATCCATGAAATCAAAACGCCGCGTCATCTGGTGGACAAGCATCGGCGCCCTGGTGTGCCTGGCGGGCACGCTGATCGGGCTCAACCTGGTCACGCCCGAGAAGCAGCTGTCGGTCGTTCCCATCCATCGCTACGCCATCGAAAGCGACGACTACCGGCACGAGATGTCGGTACTGCTCGGACCGACGGTGGTGTCTGGAAACTCCGTGCAGGCGCTCCAGAACGGGGACGGCATCTTCCCGGCAATGCTGCAGGCGATTGCCGACGCCAGGACATCCGTGAACTTCGAGACCTACATCTACTGGTCAGGCGCGATCGGCGAACGCTTCACGGCGGCGCTCATCGAGCGCGCGCAGGCGGGGGTGCCGGTGCATGTCACCATCGACTGGGCGGGCAGCGTCAAGATGGAGCCTTCGCTGCTGGCGCGCATGACCGACTCAGGCGTGCAGGTGCAGCGGTTTCGGCCACTCAAGTGGTATACCGTGGCGCGCCTCAACAACCGCACGCACCGCAAACTGCTGATCGTGGACGGAAGGGTTGCGTTCACTGGCGGCGTCGGCATCGCAGATCAATGGCAGGGCAATGCACAGGATGCCGAACACTGGCGCGATCTGCATTTCAGGGTCGAGGGCCCGGTAGCGGCACAGTTCCAGGCGGCGTTCAACGACAACTGGGTGAAGATGACGGGACACATCCTGAACGGCACGACGTATTTCCAGGCAACGCAGCCAGCAGGCGACGTGAGAGCGCAGTTGTTCATCGCATCACCTGCAGGCGGCAGCCAGGGCATGCAGCTGATGTATCTGGTGACGATTGCCGCCGCCGTGCGTTCGATCGACATCGCGGCTGCCTATTTCGTGCCGGACCCGCTGCTGCTCGACGCGTTGGTACAGGCGCGGCAGCGTGGCGTGCAGATCAGGCTGCTGCTGCCGGGGCCGCACATCGATTCACAGGCCGTCGCGCTGGCATCGAAGCAGGACTGGGGCAAGTTGCTCGATGCCGGGGTGAAGATCTTCCAGTATCAGCCAACCATGCTGCACACGAAGCTGTTCGTTGCAGACGGCTACCTCGTCTCGGTGGGATCGACCAACCTCGACCTGCGCTCGTTGCGGCTCAACGACGAAGCCAACCTGAATATCTATGATCACGATTTCGCCACGCAGATGACGGCCATATTTGAAGCCGATCTGGCCAAGGCGACTCCTTACACTGCGGCAATGTGGGCGAAACGCCCGTGGACCCAGAAACTCGCCGAAATGGTGCTGGTGCCCATCAAGTCGCAGCTGTAGGTCCGTGTAAAATCCCCCGGGCAATGAACAACACCGAACCACTGATCCTGGTGCCGGGCCTGATGTGTGACGACACGGTCTGGAAACATCAGATCACCGCATTGGGCGCGCACCGCCACCTCCAGGTGGCCGACCACGGGTTAAGCGACTCGCTGGGCGTGATGGCAGAACGCATTCTGGAGCGCGCACCCCCGCGCTTCGCGCTGGCCGGGCATTCCATGGGGGGCCGAGTGGCACTCGAAGTAGTTGCGCGTGCACCGGAGCGTGTATCGCGTCTTGCGTTGCTCGATACGGGGTACGAGGCGCTGGTGCCCGGTGAAGCCGGCGAGCGCGAACGCGCCGGCCGATATCGCCTGCTGGATATCGCCAGACGCGATGGCATGCTCGTCATGGCCAAAGACTGGGCGCGCGGCATGGTGCATCCGGCCCGGCTCAC
>JBDSGY010000040.1:0-9817 GCA_039918755.1 Steroidobacteraceae bacterium | reverse complement strand
CCCCGAGAGACTGCCGATTAGTTTTCCAGGTTCTTACGACCAGGTTAGAGATTGAAAAGCGCGCCAAATTTCAATGCGAATGGTCGTGATGCGAATCGGGAAAATGCGGGTGCACATGCCGCACTCGGTTGTGCCGGTGACTGTGTGTGTGCGGCGATTCCGAACCCGAAGTCTCCTCGTGCAGATGCTGATGATGTTCGTCGTGCACATGGAAATGCTCATGCTCAACTGGTTCATGCAGGTGTTCGTGCGAGTGCACCTCCGTAAGGTGCAGCCAGATCCCGATCGCCATTAACGCAAACGCTGCGGCTAGGGGCCAAGTCACCGTATCTCCCGACACGAGACCGATCAGCGTGCCGACAAAGGGAGCGACCGAGAAGTATGCCGCTGTCCTTGCGGCGCCCAGGCCCCGCAGTGCAAGCACGAACAGCACCAGACTCACACCATAGGTAAGCAGGCCCGTTGCCATCGCCAGGGCAGCCGGCACGAGCGGGGGAAGAGATGCACCAAGCACCAGTGCGAGGGTGAGGTTCACCACTCCGGCGGCCAGTCCCTTGATGCCCGCGATCGTGGTTGCATCAGCCAGTGCAATACGACGCGTCAGGTTGTTGTCGATTGCCCAACCCAGACAGGCCGCCACCACGGTCAGTGATGGCAGCACAGTGCCGAATTGGGCATCAGCCGGCCAGGAGAGCAGAAGCGCACCGAGCGCGATCAAGGCCATGCCGGTGGCGATGCGACGATCAAAATGTTCGCGAAAGGCGAACCAGGCCAATAGTGCGGTCAGCACGCCTTCCGCGTTTAGCAACAGTGCCGTGGCGGATGAGGGCAGTCGCGTCAGGCCGTACATCAGCAACACCGGGGCAATGATGCCTCCGGTCGCCGTGGCACCTGCCAGCCAGCCCATATCTGCTCGCGTGAGCTTGGCCGTGCCATGCTGTGTCCACCGGAGGAGGGTGAGCCCAATCCCGGACCCAAGATAGAGCAGGCCCGCAAGCATCCAGGGATCGATCGACCCCAGTAGGTACTTGGCAATCGGCGTGCCGACGCCGAACAGGGCCGCGGCCGTCAGGGCGTAGCCGATTCCGGAGCGCGCTGGCCCGGCGCTGGGCAATGGGAGGGTCATGTGCAATTATGGCGCATGCGTTCGCGCTGCATCCTGCTGTGTATTCCTGTCCTCATGTATATGGCGTGCACGCTGTTCGGCCTGCACTCCCATGTTGATGTGGACCACGCGCATTCCGCGGCCCCGCATGAGGCCCACGCCACGCACTTCGAGACGGCACTTAGCAGTGCCCATCTTGCCGAGCACCTGGATGATGACGATATCGACGTGGCTGATCGCGGTATGGTGGCTGCGAAAATGTCCCTGCCGGCATTTTTCTTCGTAGCGGTCTTCTTCCTCATTCAGATTCTAGTTTTCCTTGATCGCCGCACGAAGGTTGTGAGAACCGCGGATCCGCCTCTACGGCCGCCCCGAAGGACTCACCTTCTGCCTCCCTCGCAAGCGCCTCCCGTTTCAGCCTGATCGGCTGAGGTTTCTTGCTGCCCCCGTTTTGATGGGGAGAATGCCTTCGGGAGACGTACATGTTTTCGATTTTGAGGCGCGCTCTGCGCTCGCTGGGCGTGGGGTTGTCTGGGTTTGCTTTTGTCTATTGCGGCGTTGCTATAGCGCAGACGGCGCCGGCCTTCGAGGAGCTATATCGGCGCGCCGCAACGGCTGCGCCGCGCCTGCTTGAGGATGCGGCAGATGTGCGCGCGGCAGAAGCGCGGGCGCGACAAGCCGCAACGTGGCCGAATCCGCAACTGAGCCTGGAGACGGAGGATTTCGCCGGTAACGGTCCGTACCGGAACTTTGGGCAGGCGCAGACCACGCTGTCGTTGAGCGAGCCTCTGGAACTTGGCGGACAGCGTTCCGCGCGCATTCTTGCCGGCCGTGCCGAGGCCAACTTTTATGCCCTCAAGAGTCAGCAGGCGCGGGTTGAGTTCGGCTACGAACTCGCAATGGCATATGCAGAAGCCGAAGCGGCCCAGGGGAGAGTCGCGCTGCTGGTCGCGGATCTCGAACGCAGCCAGGAAGATCTGCGGGTTGCGCGCGCACTGGTGGGCAGCGGCAAGGAATCGGATCTGCGGGCCCTGCAGGCCGAATCTGCATTGGCCGGAGTCCAGGCGGATGTCGAAGCAGGCCGGGCCGATGTCATTGCAAGACTCGGTGCATTGTCGACCCTTGCGGGGGCGTCAGAAACGTATAGCGGGATCGGACCCTCACTGCTGGAGCGGCCGGCGACGCCAGCGCTGGGCAGACTGATTTCCCAGTCAGCCGCGCCGGCGGTAGCCACGGCGCAGGCTGAGCGCGAGGCGGCAGAGTTGCAGCTTCGTGTCGAACAAAAACGCGCGCTGCCCGTGGTTTCGCTGTCGGTCGGTGTGCGCCGCATTGCAGGGGATGATGCAACCGCAATGGTCGGTGGAATTTCGGTCGCCGTGCCGCTGTTTGATCGCAACCGGTCAGGTATTGCGGCCAGTCGCGCACAACGGGATGCCGCCGACGCGAGGCTCGTTGCTGCACGCCTGCAATCCGAAGCAGGCGTGCGAACGAGTGCAGCACAGGCGACAGCAGTTGACAGTCGCGTGGCGGCCGCCGACAGAGGCGTGAGCGTCACGCGCGAAGCCTATCGGCTTGCGCGCGTTGGCTATGAAGCCGGCCGCACGCCGCTCATCGAATTGCTCGCGACACGACGGGCACTGACCGAAGCGCAATTGCGGGTGATCGACGCGCGACTTGCGCGCGTACAGATCCAGGCGTCCATAGCGCGGTTCTCGGGCCGTATACCTTTTGCAGAGTGAACTACACATGACAACCGCCAACTCAAATCGAAACATCATTGCCATTGTTGCGGGGCTGTTGCTGGCAGGTGCCATCGGCTTCGCGCTGGCGCGCTGGACTGGTAATGCCGCATCGATTGCTGCGCCGGAAGCGGCGCCCAAGGTAGCTGGAGAGCAATCGCTGGAAGTGGACGCCGCCGCGCTTGCAACGATGGGAATCGTTGTCGGCACCGCGAGCTCCGGAGATCTTGGCGCCGAAATCCAGGCTCCAGGGCTTGTCAGGGGTGCCGCCAACAGTCAGGCCAGCGTGACGACACATGTAGCGGGAACGCTGACGCGGATCGAAAAGCGGCTGGGCGATTCCGTTCAGGCAGGAACGGTGCTTGCGCGGCTGCAGAGCAGCGACGCAGCCCGGATCGCGGCTGAGCAGTCCGCTTCCGAGGCAAAGGCAAGCGCTGCGGCCTCCGCGCTGAAGCGCGAGCAAAGCCTGTTCGAGCAGAAGGTCACTCCGCGCCAGGATCTGGAGATGGCGCAGGCTGCCTCCACGGCCGCGGAAGCCGACGCGGCGCGAGCGCGCGCTGTGGCAGCCGCGGCGCATGTCACGACCGATGGGCTGTCGATGGCTGTCGTCAGTCCGATCACGGGCAGGATCACGGCTGCGCCTGCCAGGCTTGGCGCTTTTGTGGCGCCCGAGACGGAATTGTTCCAAGTGGCGGATCCTCGTTACGTCGTCATCGAGGCTTCGGTGTCTGCGCAGGACGCGGGCCAGATCCGTTCCGGCGATGCCGCACGGGTCACGACATCGCAGGGCGCAGCGCTCACGGCCTCGGTCGAGTCCGTTACCCCAAACGTGGATGAGCACACCCGCTCAGCTACGGTGGTGTTGTCTCTCGCGCCCAAGCAGCGGGCCTTGCTGCCTGGTGAAGTCGCCACGGTGCGCATCATGACCAAGCGGGGTGAGTCCAAGGGAATCGTGCTGGACGAGGAAGCGGTGCAGATGATGGAAGGTCGCGCGGTGGTGTTCGTGCGTACTGAAAAGGGTTTCCGTCTGCAGCCAGTCACTGTGGGCTCACGCGCTGGTGGCGAAGTGCTGATCGCTTCGGGCATCGAAGCCGGCGCGCAGGTCGCGACGCGCAACGCGTTCCTGCTCAAGGCAGAGTTCAACAAGAACGCTGGCGAGGACGAGGAATGATCGGGCAAATCCTGTCGTTCGCCGTCCGGGCGAGATGGCTGGTCGTCGTGATCACGGCTGTGGTCACGGCCTATGGCGCGTGGCAGCTTGCGATCCTGCCCATTGATGCGCTGCCGGACATCACCAACAAGCAGGTGCAGATCAACACCGTTGCACCAACGCTTGGCCCCGTAGAAGTGGAAAAGCGCGTCACGTTTCCCATCGAGACGGCGCTTTCCGGACTCGCCGGGGTTGAAAGCACGCGTTCGTTTTCGCGCAATGGTTTCAGCCAGGTCACCGTCAATTTCAAGGAAAGTGCGGACCTGTATTTCATGCGTCAGCAAGTGGCAGAGCGTCTGTCGCAGGCACGGGCGAGTCTGCCGGAAGGCTCAGAGCCGCAGATGGGGCCGGTGTCGACCGGCCTTGGCGAGATATTCATGTACACGGTGGAGTTCGAGCACCCGGACGGGAAGGGGGCCGAAGTCCATGACGGGCAACCCGGCTGGCAGAGCGACGGCTCATTTCTGACGGAGGAGGAAGAGCACCTCACCGATGAGATTGCGCGCCTTGCCTATCTGCGGACGGTGCAGGACTGGATCCTGCGGCCGCAATTGCGGACCGTTCCCGGTGTGGCCGATATCGACTCGCTCGGCGGTTACGAGAAGCAGTACATTGTGGAGCCCGACCCGGTCCGCCTGGGTGCAGCAGGGCTCTCGTACAAAGAGCTTGGCGAAGCGCTCGAAGCTGCCAATGTGTCCGTGGGTGCGAACTATATCCAGAGGGCGGGCGAGTCCTATTTGGTCCGTGCGGATGCACGCATCCGTTCCATCGACGAAATCGAGCGTGCCGTTGTCGGCCTGCGCGGCGGAATACCGGTCACCGTACGTGATGTCGCGACAGTACGGATCGGTGGTGAGCTGCGCACGGGTGCGGCCAGCAAGAACGGCTACGAGGCAGTAGTTGGCACGACCCTGATGCTGGTCGGCGAGAACAGCCGTACCGTCGCGCGGGCGGTAGGGCGCAAGCTGACAGAGATTGAAGGGACGTTGCCAGTGGGCATTACGGCCCACATGGCGCTGGATCGCTCGGAACTGGTGATCGCGACCATCACGACAGTGACCGAGAACCTGGCCATTGGTGCACTACTGGTTATTGCGACCCTGTTCCTGATCCTGGGCAACGTGCGCGCAGCATTGATCGCCACACTTGTCATTCCGCTGTCGCTGCTGATCAGCGCCATCGGCATGAACTCCTTCCACATTTCCGGCAACCTGATGAGCCTGGGTGCGCTGGATTTCGGTCTGATCATCGATGGTGCGGTGATCGTGGTCGAAAACACGCTGCGGCGCATCGCGGAACGGCAGCAAACAGAACAACGCGTACTGAATCAGCCGGAGCGACTGCAGGAGGTCGTGCTCGCATCCCAGGAAATGATCCGGCCTTCCGTCTACGGTCAGATCGTCATCTTTTTGGTGTTCATCCCCTGCCTGACTTTTCAGGGTGTGGAAGGCAAGATGTTCTCACCGATGGTGATCACGCTGATGCTCGCGCTCGCTTCGGCATTCGTGCTTTCACTGACGCTGGTGCCGGCACTGGCAGCACTGCTCATCCGGGGTCGCGTGTCTGAAGTCGAAGTCCCGATCATCGCCAAGGCGAAGCAGTTCTATGAGCCGCGCCTCAGGCAAACCGTGGCAAGGCCATTGCCTTCCATCGCAGCGGGAGTTGCCGTGTTCGTGGGTGCCGCTGTCACCTTCGCGTTCATCGGCCAGGAGTTCATGCCGACGCTCGACGAGCAGAACTTCAATTTGTCGTCCGTCCGCATTCCATCCACGTCGATTGAGCAATCCGTAAAAATGGATCTGCCGCTGGAGCGGCAAATCATGGCGTTGCCGGAGGTAAAGCTGGTTTTCTCGAAGGTGGGAACGGCGAACCTTGCGGCAGATCCCATGCCGCCAAACGCGTCCGATAACTACGTCATGCTGAAGCCCAAGAGCGAATGGCCGGATGGGGTAAAGACCAAGGCACAAATCATCGAACGTATTGAGAAGCAGACTGCATCAATAGTCGGCAACGCCTATGACGTCACTCAGCCCATCCAGATGCGGTTCAATGAGCTCATCGGCGGCGTTCGTAGCGATGTAGCCGTCAAAGTCTACGGAGATGACCTCGATCAGATGAGCGTCACCGCGTCACGCATAGCGGCAGCAATGGGCAAGGTTGCAGGCGTCGCGGATCTGCGTGTCGCCCAGACACATGGCTTCCCGACCTTTGACATCCGCTTCGATCGCGATGCCATTGCGCGCTACGGACTGACCCTGAACGAGGTGGCTGAAACCGCAGCTGCGGCCCTCGGTGGCAGACCCGCCGGTCTCTTGTTTTCGGGGGATCGACGTTTCCCGATCGTCATCCGGGCCCCGATGGCCCAGCGCAATGACGAACAGGCGATCGGAGCCCTGCCAGTCATGCTGCCGGCAGTATCGGGACAGGCGCGGGTGTCCGTGCCGCTGCGTCAGTTGGCGCGGTTCGAGCTCTCGGAAGGTCTCAATGAGATCAGCCGAGACAATGGCAAGCGCCGCATCTACGTGGAGGCCAATGTACGCGGTCGGGATATCGGCTCTTTCGTGAAGGATGCGCAGGAGCACATCGCGCGTGAAGTGAAGATTCCTGCTGGTTCGTGGCTTGAATGGGGCGGACAATTCCAGAACCTACAGGCCGCTAAAGAGCGCCTGTCGCTGGTCATCCCCGTCTGTTTGCTGCTGATCGGAGGGGCGCTGTACATGGCCTTGCGCAGCGTGCCTTTGGCTCTCGTGGTGTTCACGGGTGTACCGCTGGCATTGGCGGGTGGAGTGTTCACGCTGGCCCTGCGTGGCATGCCGTTCTCGATCTCGGCCGCGGTGGGGTTCATTGCCGTATCCGGCGTGGCTGTGCTCAACGGCCTGGTCCTGATGGCATCGATCCGGCGCAAGCTGGACCAGGGGCTGGACGCCGCAGCATCAATCATTCAGGGCTCACTCGAGCGCGTTCGCCCTGTGCTGATGACCGCACTGGTCGCTTCCCTGGGTTTTGTCCCGATGGCACTTGCCACACGAGCGGGTGCCGAAGTGCAGAAGCCACTGGCGACGGTCGTCATTGGCGGGTTGATCACCTCGACGGCACTGACCTTGTTCGTTCTACCGGCAATCTGCGGATTGCTGATGCGTCCGCGCAAGCCTGAGTCGTCCAGTAACGCTGCAATGATTTCGCAATAGCTCAAGGAATACGACATGACTGACCCACAATCTCCCTTTCAGGTGTCACCGCCCACTGCGCGACGCCTGCTTGCCACCATAGCGGCAGCGCTGGCCGCCGCCCTGATCATTCTCGTCGTGGCTGTATTGCCCGCCGAGTACGGCATTGACCCGACCGGCCTGGGGCGGAAGATGGGACTGACTGCCATCAACGGACCGACGCGCACGCTCGAAATTCGGGACGTCATCGGCGGTAACGAAAAGATCCGCGAAGTGAAAGTTCCGGATGCCGGTGAGCCCATTCCCTTGCCAAATCCCGCCGTGATCCAGCTGAAGAAGGTCGATGCCGAGACCAGAACCATGAAAGTCGCCTTGAAGGGTGGCGAAGAGACCGAGATCAAGACACTCCTGGATGCGGCCCAGGTCATCGTCTACTCGTGGAAGGCCGATGGTGAGGTTTACACCGATTTTCACGGGCACGACCCCAGCATGGGGCAAGGATTCGTGCGCTACGAGGAGCAGCAGACGGGGCACGAAGGCCACGGCTCACTCGTAGCGCCATTCAGCGGCGAACATGGATGGTATTGGTTGAGCCTGGAAGACAAGACCTTGACCATCACCCTGACCGTCACGGGCTACTTCAATGGCATCAAGGACTACGGGATCATCGGCCAAGGGGCGGCGCAATGACCGCGAAACACGTTTGCCGTGTCCTCGGGGTCCTGATGGCGACTGTTGTGGCTCTGTCGGCCTGGGGCCATGGTGTGGCAGGCGGAGACGCGGCCTACCTGGAGTCGGTCTCCGGCGTGCACTTCCTGCCGTTGATGTATCTGGGCGCCAAGCACATGGTGACGGGCTACGATCATCTGCTGTTTCTCGCGGGTGTGATCTTCTTTCTGTATCGCTTGAAAGACGTCGCCCTGTACGCCACGCTTTTCGCCATCGGACACAGCTGCACCCTGCTTGTTGGGGTCCTCGCAGGTATCCACGCGAATGCACATATCGTCGATGCAATCATTGGCGGGTCGGTGGTCTACAAGGCTCTGGAGAACATCGGTGCATTCCGGCGTATGGGAGTCCAGATCAATCCGCGTGCTGCGGTGCTGCTTTTCGGTTTGGCGCACGGGTTTGGCCTGTCCACCAAGCTTCAGGACCTGGCGCTATCGCGCGACGGGCTGCTTGGAAACATCATTGCCTTTAATGTGGGCGTGGAGCTTGGCCAGGTGGTGGCGTTGACCATGATCCTGCTGGCATTTCAGGTCTGGCGCCGGAGCGGCACGTTCGCACAGGGCGCCTATGCGGCCAACACACTGATCATGACTGCGGGATTTGTGCTGATGGGTTTTCAACTGACTGGCTATGTACTGGCGTAACACCAAGAGAGGCACGTGATGAAACAGATACACATGAATGGAGCGCTACTCCTGATGGCATTAACCTTCGGCGCAGCCGCAGCCTATGCCCATGAGGGTATGCACGGGCCGGGGGGCAAGTACGATCAGGACGAAGACGCGTCCTTGTCGCTGGCTGAGTACACTGCCTATCTGAAGGACAATAAGCAGGACCTTTCGAAAGCGGCGAGTCGCTTCGCGGCACTGGACACAAACAAGGATGGCAAGTTGAACAGCGCCGAGTTTATTCGTGGGCTGGTCTCAGAAAAGACGAAGTAGGAGCAGGTTAATCCGGGCCTGGCCTGAACACCAGTATTGACGCTGGCTGGCTGGCGTTTGCTCGACTGGCAATGTAGAGGCGGTCGAGTTCCGGCACGTATAAACCTGTCCGCGCTCCGGGGGACGTTGCGATGCGGGCGATACGCTCGTATCCCGTTCCTCGCTGTTCCCAGACATCCACGTGTCCGCTGCCACAGATGACGTACAGCCGCCGCCGCCTGTTGTCGATGAATAGGTCGTCACTGTCTTCGCAGCTCTCAAGCGACAGGGTTGGCTCGCCTCGGCCGGTGTCAAAGTGCAAAAGACGCGGCGGGCCGCGCAATCCCACCCACAAGCCTCCCCCCGACGTTTCCAGCGCGAGCGGGAAGTTGTCACCTGTTCCGGTGACGGGCCATGACAGCGTGGTCTTGCCTTCAGCGATATCCACGATGGCGATTTCGTGCTTTTCCGGAACGTTGACGAACGCGCGTCGGCCGTCTTGGGATAATTGGAAAGCCTCCGGGTGACCCTGCAAGGGAATCCTGGCAGACACGCGATGCGACCTGACATCGATCTTCGCAAGGCCGCCATTGCCGTATCCCGCGACGACATATTTCCCCATAGGATCCAGCCGAAGATTGTCTGCGTCGCTACCCAGGGATACAGTCGCCGTGGGCACGAGATCTTCACCAGCGAACACACGGATCGACCCGTCGCCGCCGTTGCTTACGTAAAGCTCATCCGTTGCCGCGACGAACAGGACACCCTGCGGTTGATCCAGTCGATTCAATGACGGCAGCAGCTTGGCCTTTCCGAGATCGATTACGCCTACGCTGTTGTTCCCCAGTTCAGCAACGAAGAGTCGAAGCCGGCGTGTATCCACAGCAAGATGATCGATCCGGCCCTTCGCGCTGCCGAGTGATACTTTTGCCTCCAGGATGAGAGGC
>JBDSGY010000039.1:0-3044 GCA_039918755.1 Steroidobacteraceae bacterium | reverse complement strand
GCTTCGCCGCGGGCCTGAGCGCCGCCGGATTCAGGGTGCTCAATGATGTGCAACTGAACCAGGTGCTGGTTTCGTTCGGCGACCCCGCCATGACGCAGAAGGTGATCGCGATCGTTCAGCAGGATGGCAGCTGCTGGTGCGGCATCACGGTGTGGCAGGGCCAGACCGCAATGCGCATCAGCGTGTGTTCATGGGCGACGACCGATGAGGACGTGGAGCTGAGTCTCATCGCCATCCTGCGCGCCGCCAGCGAGGCGGGCGCGCATTAGCATAGTGGCAGTGCTGCTACTTGATCGTCGACAACCAGGGAATGAACACCTTCTTGGCGATGTCCCCGTTGTTCAGTTCCTCGTTCATGAAATGCCCATTGCCGAGGATGCCGAAGTCTTCCAGTCGCGCCAGCTTCGCTGCAGCACCAAGCTGATTCAGCGTATGCACCGAACAATGCACATTCGGCGTGAACATCGGCGTGGAGTTCGGTGACACGACGAACAGGACGGGCTTGCCGGCAAACGCCGGCACCGTGCGCACGCTGGCCTTCGGCTGCAACCTGCAGGCGTTCAGGCCAGGCTTTTCCACCGGCAATGCCTCGGTAGTGATCTTCTCGCCAGCCGGCAGGGCGGGCTGGAAGGTGAGCAGCGGCGCGAGGTTTTCGGTGACGCCCATGGCCGGCTCGATCGCCAGGACCGCCTTCACCATTTTCGGCCGCGCTTCCATTGCCAGCCAGCCTGAGGGTCCGCCGGCCGAATGCGTCACCATGATCGCAGGGCCAATCCGGTCGAGCAGCTCGCCCAGGTCTTCCTTCAGGACTGCATTGGATACCGTGGGTCCGGCCTCGGAGCTCGCGGTGTGCTGGACGTTTTCCTTTGTCTGCGGACCGCCACCTCCCGGGTATTGCTTGCTCTGCAGCAGGAAGGTGTTGGACATGAACTCGGTGGCGGCCGATGCGCCCAGCTCGCCATAGGCGCGGTTATTCGGCGAGCGGCCATGCGCGGGACGGTCCACGAAGTACACATCGAAGCCGGCAGCCAGGAAGTAATCCAGCCAGCCATCACGGCCGTCGGGCGTACCCATCCAGTCCGTCGCCTGTCCGCCACCGCCATGCACCAGCACGAGCGGGTAGGGATGACGCTTCTTCGCGGCGAGTTGATAGCCGACATACATCTGGCCCTGGATGGTGGTGTTCGTGCCCACCGTGGTGGGACGTGCGCCAACCCAGAAGAAACCCTGATCGCGCAGGCTGATCGCGCCGGCTTCGCCGCCGGCGGATGCGGGTGCCGCGAGCAACAGGCCAAGGCTGCCGACAATGCCGGCGACGGCGGCTGCTTTCCGCCAGTGAGTAACGATCGATTTCATGCACGGTCCCCTTGGTTCTTATCGTGTTCGATGCAGGCTGATTCTATGCTCTCGCGGCGGTCCGATGAGGTCGAGGAATCGGTTGAAGGTGCATTCCGCGAGCGGTTGCATGGTTGCGATTAGCGAAGCGGTGGCGGCGCGAATGGATGTTTCGTCCCGCCCGATGCCAGCCGCGGCCAGCTCTTCCCGATAGGCCGGCAGGCGCAGCCAGCGCTCGATCATCGCACCGTCGGCTTCCAGGTGGAACTGGAAGCCATAGGCGTTGTGCCCGAACCGGAAGGCCTGCTGCTCGCAGGTTTCTGTGCGCGCCAGATGCACGGCGCCAGCAGGCAGGTCGAAGGTGCACCCGTGCCACTGGAATACCGGCGCCTGTTCGCCCAGCGTGCCGAGCACCGGATCCTGCCTGCCGTGCGCTGTCGTGACGAGGTCATACCAGCCGATCTCATGGCGCGCATGCCGCCGTACCGGCGCGCCCAGCACATGCGCCAGCAACTGTGCACCCAGGCAGATCCCGAGCACAGGCTTCCCTTGGTGCAATGCGGCTTCAATCGCCAGCAACTCGGTCTTCAGATGAGGATAACGAGCCTGTTCCGCCACATTCATGGGCCCGCCCAGTACCACCAGTCCCTGGTACCGCTCCACGTTAGGCTGCGCATCCGGATGACGCTGGAAATTATGGAAGCGGATGCGATGGCCGCGCATGCGGATGCGTGCATGCAAGGTGCCGAGCGGCTCGGCGGCAACGTGTTGGAAGACCATCAGACGCGACATGGGTAACGCACGATAGTCAGCCGTGCGCGGAATGTCAGCAACATCCTACGCTGGGAAACACCCTCGCCACCTGTCACCGCGGGCGCGCAGTTCATTTAATGGCCCCTGGCGAGATATTCCAATAATTTTCAAGGAGAGAGTCATGAACTTCATCGTTTGGTTGATCGTCGGCGGCGTTATTGGCTGGATCGCGAGCATGATCATGCGCACGGACGGCCAGCAGGGCGTCCTGCTTAATATCGTGGTCGGCATCGTCGGTGCATTCCTTGGCGGCCTCCTGATCAGCCCCCTGATCGGTGCAGGCACGATCAACAACTCCGGACTCACGGTGGGAACCTTCCTTGTATCGCTGGCTGGCGCAGTGATCCTGCTAGCCATCGTCAACATGTTCCGTCGCGGTCGCGCCCGCTAACAGCGGCCTTCCGGGAGCTGATCGAAGCCAAGTCCAAGTTCCGCGGCCGGATGGCCGCGGAATGCGGTACGGCTGCCGGTCATGCGCTCTGGCTCATGGGAATCGTAGTCTGGTTCGTGATCGGGGGCGTCCTTGGGTGGATGACCAGCATCATCGCGAACGCCAACCGTCAGCAGAGCGTCGCCGTATGCGTGCTGGTGGGTGTCACGGGTGCCTTGCTCGGCGGCATGGTTCTCAGCCCGCTCGTGGGTCTCGGCGACATCGATAACTACGGGCTAAGTTTCCCCAGTCTGTTGATCTCGATAGGTTGCGCAATCCTGTTGCTCACCTTGGTAAGCAGGCTGCGTCGCAGCCCAAAGAAGACCAGGCGTAAAAAACTACTGTACTAGTACACTAGTAAAGTAGTAATCTATCTCTACCCCGCCATACGAGGCCGGGGACGGAGATTTCCGCATGATTGACATACAAAACCTGGGATTCCGCTACAAGCGCGGCGGGGATTCCC
>JBDSGY010000038.1:0-5579 GCA_039918755.1 Steroidobacteraceae bacterium | reverse complement strand
ATGATGCCGCGCTGGACCCGTTGCTCGCGAGCCTGGGTGCAGCGCGGCGCGTGGAGGCGCGCGCCGGCGGTGACTATTCCGTGGATCATTCGGCCACGCTGTTCTACCTCAATGCGCGCGGCGAGCTGAGCGCCGTGTTTACACCACCGTTCGACTTCGCGCGACTGCAGGGCGATCTCGTCACGCTGATGGCAAGCCACCACTGAGCTTTCGGAAAAACATCCCATGCAGCGCCTCAACGTCCTTCTGCAATACATCCTGCCGCACCACCTGATCTCCCGCACCGTGCTGTGGTTTACGCGCATCCGGTTCCGGCCGGTCAAGAATGCGCTGACGTCGCTGTTCATGCGGGGCTTCAAGCCCGACATGTCCGATGCGGAGATCACCGACCCTTACGCATTCGAGAGTTTCAATGCGTTCTTCACGCGCGCGCTGCGGTCGGGAACGCGGCCGCTGGCGGGCGACGCAGGCACACTGATCAGCCCGGTGGACGGCACGATGAGTCAGCTCGGCACCATCGACACCAACCGCATCCTGCAGGCTAAGGGACACTCCTACACGCTGGAGGCTTTGCTCGCGGGTGCGGCCGATGCCTGGGCACCGCGCTTTCGCGGCGGCGTGTTCGCCACCATTTACCTGGCGCCTTACAACTACCATCGCATCCACATGCCCGCGGACGGCACGCTGGTGGCCACGTGGTATGTGCCGGGCCGGCTGTTCAGCGTCAGCACCATGGCCGCGGCGATGGTCCCCAACCTGTTCGCGCGCAACGAGCGGCTCGTGCTGCTGTTCGAAGGCCCCTGCGGCCCGTTCGCCGTCATCTTCGTCGGTGCCTTGAACGTAGGCAGCATGGCCACGGTGTGGCATGGCGATGTCACACCGCGCCGGCCGCGCCGGGTCACTGAGATTCCCACGCCCCCCAATGTGGACCTGTTCCGCGCGCGCGGCGCAGAAATCGGCCGCTTCAACATGGGCTCGACGGTGGTGCTGCTGTTCGGCAAGGCGCGCATCACCCTTGCCGGCCAGCTGGCCAGTGGCGCCACGGTGCGCCTGGGGCAGGAACTGGGCAGGTTGTGTCCGGCACAGGGTCCTGCCGCGGACAGCGTGTGAGCACTGCCTGGCGGCCTGTCGCAACCCTGCAGGCGCTGCGCCAGCGCGCTGCCCTGCTCGACTGTGTCCGTGCGTTTTTTCGCGCGCGTGGCGTGCTGGAGGTGGAAACGCCGGCGGTATTGGCGTACACCGTGACCGATGTGCAGATCGAATCCCTGACGCTCACCACCGTACCGGCCCGTTACCTGCAGTCCTCGCCGGAATATCCGATGAAGCGACTGCTGGCTGCGGGCAGCGGCGACATCGTCCAGATCTGCAGGGTGTTCCGTGCGGGCGAGAGAAGTCGCCTGCACAATCCCGAATTCACGATGATCGAGTGGTACCGGCTGGACCACGGCCTGCACGCGATCATGGCCGAGACGGCGGCGCTCGCTGCGGAACTCCTGCGCTGCGCTGGCCGCAGCCCGCCGCCTGTGCAACTGCTCAGCTATCGCGACGCATTCCAGGCAAAGCTCGGCTGCGATCCCCTGTCCGCATGCCGCGCTGAACTCGATGAACTGTGCGCGAAACTCGGCCTCGCGACCCAGAGCATTGCCACCGCCACACGTGACGACCTGCTGGATTTCCTGATCGCAACCCAGGTGGGCCCGGGACTTGGCCGCGACCACCTGACCTGTCTCCACCACTTCCCGGCTGCACAGGCCGCGCTGGCGCAGATCGATGCGGAGGACCCGCGCACGGCGCTGCGTTTCGAGCTGTATGCGGAAGGCGTGGAACTAGCCAATGGCTATGTGGAGCTCGGCAGCAGCAACGAGCAGAGGCAGCGATTCCGCGCCGATCAGGTAGAACGGCAGCGGCGCGGCCTGGCGCAGCCTGAGATGGACGTGCGCCTGCTGGCGGCCCTGGAACATGGCCTGCCGCCATGCGCGGGAGTGGCCATGGGATTCGATCGGGTGGCGATGCTCGCCTGCGGCACGACAAGCATCGATGCCGTCCAGGCGTTCCCGTGGGAAAACGCCTGAGGCCTTACTTCGCGCGCGAGATGTATTCGCCCGTGCGCGTGTCGATGCGCAGGATTTCACCTTCGCTGATGAACAAGGGCACGCGGACCACGGCGCCGGTTTCCATCTTCGCTGGCTTCTGACCACCGGTGGCGGTATCACCCCGCACGCCCGGATCGGTTTCCACCACCTTCAGGTCGATGTGCGGTGGGGGCGTCACCACCAGCGGCACGTTGTTCCAGAGTGTGACGATGCAGGTAACACCATCCTTCAGCCACTGCTTGGCATCCGCCACGGCGGCGGCGCCGGCGGTGTACTGCTCGAAGCTGTCGGGCACCATGAAGTGCCAGAAGTCGCCGTCCTGGTAGAGGTACGACATGTCGGTGTCCACCACGTCGGCGGCCTCGACGGTGTCACCGGACTTGAACGTGCGCTCGATGGTGCGACCGTTCTTCAGGTTGCGCACGCGCACCCGATTGAATGCCTGGCCCTTGCCCGGCTTGACCATCTCGTTCTCGACAATCGAATAGGGTTCGTTATCGAGCAGGATCTTGACGCCGGACTTGAATTCGCTGGTGCTATAGCTGGCCATGACGCTCTCTGATTTAATGCCGACGCATGAAAACGGGCGGCGAATGATAGCGGCAGAACCCAAAGCCTGCCACACGGCCGGATTTCCGGACTGGCAGCAGGAGCTGGCCCGGGCAGTGCGCGATCCCGTGGCGCTGCTTGACCTGCTGGGCCTTGCGCCCGCACAGATCGGCCCTGGCGTGACCGCCGCCAGCTTGCGGGCTGCGGCCGCAGACTTCCCGCTGCGGGTGCCCCACAGCTTCGTGGCCAGGATGCGTCACGGCGACCCACGCGACCCGCTGTTGCTCCAGGTGCTGGCACATCCTGATGAACTGCTGCCGGCGGATGGCTATGTCGCGGACCCGCTCGACGAGCGTGCCGCACGCGGCGCACCCGGGCTGTTGCAGAAGTACCAGGGCCGCGCGCTGCTGATCGCCACCGGCGCATGCGCCGTGCATTGCCGCTACTGCTTCCGCCGGCATTACGACTACAGCAGCGACCAGGTCGACGACCTGCCGCGCTGGACGGCCGCGCTCAATGCACTGGAAGCGGACGACCAGATCGAAGAGATCATCCTCAGTGGCGGAGATCCGCTGTCTCTTGGCAATGCGCGCCTGGCGCAGCTGCTCGAGCGCCTGCAGGCTCAGCCTCGGCTGCGGCGCATCCGTATCCACACGCGCACCCCCATCGTGTTGCCGGCCAGGGTGGACGCAGGCCTGTGCGCGATCCTGTCGCGCTTGCGAGATCGCCTGGTGGTGGTGGTGCATGCCAATCATCCCGCGGAAATCGATGCGCCGACCAAGGATGCACTGCGGGCGCTGGGCGGTTGCGCGACGGCAGTGCTCAACCAGTCCGTGCTGCTTGCCGGGGTGAACGACATTGCAGATACGCTGGCAGAGCTGTCGCGCCGCCTGTTCGACGCCGGCACCCTGCCTTATTACCTGCACCAGCTCGACCAGGTGGCTGGCGCGGCACATTTCGCGGTTCCCGACGCCCGCGCGCTGCAATTACAGGCCCGTCTGGTCGCCACCCTGCCCGGCTATCTGGTGCCCCGGCTGGTGAGGGAAATCGCCGGGGCCAGCGGCAAGACCCCGATCGTTGAGGTCCACAGGGGCCCCGAAGGCCTGATTGTGCCGGGCCGCACATAATCGGGATCGATTCGGTTGCACTATTGCGGACACGCCCGGGAGTCCGCATGTCCGAATCCGCCGCCGTTCCACTGGTTGTTGTCAGCAGCACCCGCGACCCTGTCGAGGCGCTCAACAGCCTGCTGCGACGCGAAGGCATCACGGCGCATTGCACGTGGATACCTGCAGTGGTCGACCTGCCCGACGCGCTGACGCAACTGAATCCGCAATTGCTGATCTGCGTGACCAGCACCGGATCGGAACTGCCGCTGGTGGCCAAGGTGCATGCGGCCACTGCGCCCGATGTACCGCTGCTGGTAATCCGCTCCGAACTCAACGAAGCAACGATGTCCGCGGACCTGGCGCTCGGGGCCCGCGACACGCTCACGCTCGCCAATCCGGCACGCGTGCATGCGGTCTGCGCACGCGAGCTGAAGGCATTCCGCATGGAGCGGGCGCTGAACGAGACGCTGCATTCGGCACATGAATACCGTAAGCAGCTGGAAACCGTGCTGACGCGCTCGCATGACGCCATCGCGCAGGTGCAGGAAGGAATCCTGGTCGAGGTCAATCGCTCGTGGCTGGACCTCATCGGCGCGGCCGACGCGGATGCCGTGGTCGGACAGCCGATCATGGATTTCTTCGAGGAAAACAATCATGCCGCGCTGAAAGGCGCGCTGGTCGCCTGCTCGCAGGGACGCTGGAAGGATCATTCGCTGCGCGCCGACATCCAGACCACCGATGGCGGCACCCTGTCGCTGGAACTGGTGCTGACCCTGGGGGAACGCGACGGCGAGGCGTGCGTGCGCCTGATGGTGCCGACGCAGAAACCCAACGATGCGAACATCGGCAAGGAAGTGGCCGAGGCCGTGCGTCGCAATCCGCGCTCCGGGCTGCTCTATCGCCAGCCGCTGCTCGAAGCGATGCAGAAGCGCCTCGCCACAGCGGTACAGGGCGGCAGCCGTTACCTGCTGTACGTGCGTCCTGACAAGTTTGCGAAACTGGAACGCGAGCTGGGGGTGCTGCGCAGCGAGGAATACATCGCCGCGGTATCGGCATTGGTGCGTGCGCAGCTCGGACCCACTGATATCGCCGGCCATTTCAGCGGTGCCGGCATGATGGTGCTGATGGAACGCGGCACGGCCCGGGACGCCGAGCTGTGGGCCGAGCGCATGCTGGAAAAGGTCGCGCGTTTTGCCTTCGAGATCGGCAGCCGCAAGTTCCACAGCAGCGTCTGCATCGGCGTGGCCTCGGTGCCCAACAGTGATGGCAAGCTCGATGCCACCATCAGCGATGCACAGGATGCGGTGCGTCGCGGGCGGGAACGCGGCGGCAACCAGGTCTGCACCGTCGCCCAGGCGGACAATGACGCCCGCGTGCAGGCCTATGACGCGGTATGGATCAAGCACATCCGCGCGGCCCTGGCAGAGAACCGTTTCCGGCTGGTGCAGCAGCCCATTGCGAGCCTCGCCGGCGGCCAGGAAGCCATGTTCGACATGCTGGTGCGGATGCTCGATCGCACCGGCAAGGAAATCCTGCCGTCGGAATTCATGCCCGCCGCAGAACGCAGTGACCTGGTCGCGAATATCGACCGCTGGGTGCTGCTGGCAGCGGCACGCTTCGCGCTGAAGGCGCAACCCGGCTGCCTGTTCGTGCGGCTGTCGCGCCACAGCGCGCTGGACCAGACCCTGCCTGCCTGGCTGTCCACGCAGCTGCGCACCCTGGGTCTTGAACCGCGGCGGCTGTGCATCGAGATCACGGAAGAAACGGCCATGCACCACCCGCAAGAGACGCAGCGCCTGGCGCGCTGCCTGAAGGAAGCCGGCCTGCG
>JBDSGY010000037.1:0-3683 GCA_039918755.1 Steroidobacteraceae bacterium | reverse complement strand
GGTCACGCGGCCCGCATTCTCGAATTACTCGGACCACGCGACCGCCTGCTCGCGATCGACCGCGATCCGTCCGCCATTGCCGCTGCTGGCCGGCGCTTCGAATCGGAGCCACGCCTGGTGGTGGCTCGCGCTGCGTTCAGCGCGCTCGAATCACTGGTCCAGACACATGGCGAAGGACGTGCCTGTTGCGGGATTCTGTTCGACCTCGGCGTGTCTTCGCCGCAGCTCGACGACGGCGCCCGCGGTTTCAGCTTCCAGCACGATGGTCCGCTCGACATGCGCATGGATCCGGCGCACGGTGAAAGCGCAGCCGACTGGCTTGCGCGCGCCGCTGTCGACGAGATCCGTGACGTGATCGGCACGCTGGGCGAAGAAAGATTCGCCGGCCGTATCGCGCGCGCGATTGTCGAACAGCGTGCACTGGAGCCCATCGCGACCACCGGCCGGCTCGCGCAGATCATTGCGTCGGCCGCGCCCACGCGCGAGCGCGGCAAACACCCGGCGACGCGCAGCTTCCAGGCGATCCGCATCCACATCAACGATGAGCTCGGCGAATTGTCGCGCGGCCTGGCGGCGGCATTGCGCGTGCTGGTCCCCGGCGGTCGCCTCGCGGTGATCAGTTTCCATTCGCTGGAAGACCGCATGGTCAAGCTGTTCATGCGTCGCGAGGCGCAGCCTGATCCTGCGTGGGCAAGGCTGCCGATCGCGCCGGCATTCGAACCGTCGCTGCGGCTGGCTGGCAAGAAGCGCAAGGCAGGCGAAGCTGAGCTGGCAGTCAACCCGCGCGCCCGTTCAGCAATTCTGCGCGTCGCCGAGCGTCTCGATGGCGCACCCGTCGGCGGCGACGCCTGATGTCGGCCCTGCGCCAACCCTGGATCGCGGCGATGCTGCTCTGGTGTGCGGTGCTGGGCTCGGCTGCAGCCGCGGTGTACACGCGCCATCGATCGCGCGAGCTTTTTGTCGAGCTGGAGAGGTTGCATCGCGAGCGTGACCAGCTGGACATCGCCTGGGGCCAGTTGCAGCTGGAGCAGAGCGCGTGGTCCGCGCATGCTTTCGTGGAGCGTGTAGCCACGCGCCGCCTGAACATGGGCGTTCCTGATGCAGGCCGCATCCAGGTGGTGACTCCTTGAGCCGCGCGCCACGCAGCGACGCCGGCAGTTTTCGCCTGCGCGCATGGTTTGCGTTCGGGGTGCTGGCGCTGGGTGCGGGCGGATTGCTGGCGCGCGCCGTGGACCTGCAGCTCGTCGACAAGGAATTTCTGATCAGCCAGGGCGATGCGCGCTTCACGCGCGAAGTCACGACTGTCGCCAACCGTGGCGCGATCGTCGATCGCAACGGCACGCCGCTGGCGATCAGCACGCCCGTGGATTCGGTCTGGGCAAATCCGCGCGAACTCGGCGTGCTGCCGGATCGATGGCCCAAACTTGCCAGCTCGCTCAAGCGCAACCGGGGCGAATTCACGCGCCGCATCTCCAGCAGCCAGGATCGCAATTTCATCTGGCTGGCGAGGCATCTGTCGCCGCCGGACGCGGCGGCAGTGCGCAAGCTCGACGTACCCGGCGTGTATTTCGTGCGCGAGCACAAGCGGTACTACCCGGCTGGCGAAGTGGTCGGCCACGTGCTGGGCTTCACCAACGTCGACGATGAAGGCCAGGAGGGCGCCGAGCTGGCGTTCGATCACTGGCTGGCGGGCGAAGGCGGGCGCAAACGCGTGCTGCAGGATCGCATGGGTCGCAAGGTCGAGGACATCGAGAGCATCCGCACCGCGCGCGCCGGGCGTGACCTGACGCTCAGCCTGGACATGCGCATCCAGTACCTGGCCTATCGCGAACTGAAGACGGCGATTGCCGAGAATCGCGCGCGCTCCGGTTCGATGGTGGTGATGGATGTGAACACCGGCGAGATCCTCGCCATGGTCAATCAGCCCACCTTCAATCCCAACGATCGCGCGCAACTGACCGCGGCGATGTACCGCAATCGCGCGGCCACCGACATCCTCGAGCCGGGCTCGAGCATCAAGCCATTCGTGGTGGCTGCGGCGCTGGAGTCAGGACGCTTCGATGCGGCGAGCATCATAGATACCAGTCCGGGCTTCGTGAAGGTCGGCAACAAGGTGGTCGAGGACGAGCATCCGCAGGGCGCGCTCGGTCTGGCCGGCATTCTTGCCAAGTCATCGAACGTGGGCATGACCAAGGTGGCGCTGGCCCTGGAGCCGCAGCAGATCTGGACCACGCTGACGCAGTTCGGCTTCGGTCATGTGACCGCGAGCGGTTTTCCTGGCGAGTCAGCCGGCGTGCTCTCCAACTACGCAAGCTGGAAGCCGACTGGCATCGCGTCGCTGTCCTATGGTTACGGACTGTCCGTGACGCCGCTGCAACTGGCGCAGGCCTATGCAACGCTGGGTGCGATGGGCGTGGCGCGGCCAGTATCAATGCTGCGGCGTGATGACGCCGTCGCCGGCGAGCGCGTCATGAGCGCGCACAATGCGGCCACACTGATCGGCCTGCTGGAATCGGTGGTGGCCGAAGGAACCGGCGCCAAGGCGGCGATTACCGGCTATCGCGTCGCGGGCAAGACGGGCACGGCGAAGATCAACCAGGCCGGCACCTATTTCGATGATCGCTATACCGCTGTGTTCGGGGGTGTGGCGCCAGCCAGCAATCCGCGCCTGGCGGCGGTGGTGGTGATCGATGATCCCGCTGCGGGCCGTTACTACGGTGGAGATATTTCTGCGCCGGTGTTTTCAGCGGTGGTTGGCGGCGCACTACGCCTGATGGGGGTGGCACCGGATGCGGCAGGTTCCAACATCGATCCCCTCACTGGCGTGGCAACGATGGTGCAGCGGTGAGCGCGCCGCAGATGATGCTGTCCACGCTGCTGCAGGACATGGCGACGGTGCGGCAGGATGTCCGGCTCACGGATCTCACGCTCGACAGCCGCAAGGTTCGTCCTGGCGCTGCTTTCCTGGCCTGCCGGGGTGCGCGCAGGCATGGTCTTGATTTTGCGCAGGATGTGGCGCAGCGGGGCGCGGCGGCGATCGTCTGGGAAACAGACGGCTTGCATCAGCCACCCGCACTGCAGTCGGACATTGTGGTGGCCGAAGTCCCAGGACTGGCGTCGCGGGCCAGCCTGCTGGCGGATCGCTTCTTTGCCTCGCCATCCAGACAGATGGATGTGGTTGGTGTCACCGGCACCAATGGCAAGACCACGTGCGCCTGGCTGCTGGCGCAGGCCCTGACCCACTGCGGCCGCGATGCGGCATACCTGGGGACTCTCGGCAGCGCCTTTGCGGGTGAACTGGTCGCCGGCGAAATGACCACGCCTGATGCGGTGACCGTGCAACGTGAACTGGCGGGATTCCTGCAGCGCGGCGCGAACAGCGTGGCGATGGAGGTTTCTTCCCATGGCCTGTCACAGGGCCGTGTGCAGGCCGTGCATTTCGATGCAGCCGTATTCACCAATCTGACCCGCGATCATCTGGATTTCCACGGCGACATGGGCGCGTACGGCGCCGCCAAGGCAAGCCTGTTCGAGCGCTCCGACGTGCGCTTGCGCGTGTTCAACGTGGACGATGCATTTGGCGCGGCACTGGCTGCACGGCCGCAGTTTGCCGGGCGCATCGCCTGCAGCCAGCGCGACGGCACGGCCGCCCCGCAAGGTGCATTCCTGTGCGCGCAGGACAT
>JBDSGY010000036.1:0-3571 GCA_039918755.1 Steroidobacteraceae bacterium | reverse complement strand
GAATCGAACCCGCGCCATCAGCTTGGAAGGCTGAGGTTCTACCATTGAACTACACCCGCCAAGCCAAGCCGCCATACCTGCAACCAAACCGCTACGCGAAAGCCCCGTATGGTGGAGGGGGTAGGATTCGAACCTACGAAGGCGTAAGCCGGCAGATTTACAGTCTGCTCCCGTTGGCCGCTTGGGTACCCCTCCGCGAAAATCGAGCCGCGTATTCTGATTTCGCAGACCCGCAGTGTCAACGCAAGTTTTGGGCCAATTTGGGAAGTTCCGCGAGGCGGCTGTCGAGGGCCTGCCCGCTCAGGATTCGCGTTTGCCCTGCTGCGAGGTCTTCGGGCAGCTCGAAAGGACCGTAGGCAAGACGCTTCAGGCGGCTGACTTCGTAGCCCGCTGCCTCGAAAAGGCGGCGCACTTCGCGATTGCGCCCCTCGTGCAGGGTCACCTGGTACCAGCTGTGTCCTTCCGACCTGCCCTGCGGTTCGATCCTGTCGAAGCTGGCATGGCCATCCTCCAGAACCAGCCCGCGCTGCAACCGCTCGACCAGATCGGGACCGGGAGCGCCGCGCACCCGCACCAGGTAACGCCGCGCGATCTCGAACGAGGGATGCATCATCCGATGCGCGAGCTCGCCATCGTTGGTAAACAGCAGCAGTCCCGAGGTATTGACGTCCAGCCGTCCAATCGCCACCCAGCGGCCCGCGGGCGCATCGGGCAGGCGTTCAAACACGGTGGGACGGCCCTGCGGATCACTGCGGGTGGTCACTTCACTCACGGGCTTGTGATACAGCAGCACGGCCACCTGGGTGGCGTCGGGCGCGGCAGCTGCGCCGCCCGCATCGAGCCTCCTGCCATCGAGCTCGAAGTGATCCCCGGGTTGTGCACGGTCACCCAGCTTGGCGATCTGGCCGTTGACGCTGATGCGACCGGCGCGCAGCCATTCCTCGATGCCGCGGCGGGAACCAAAGCCTGCCGCCGCCAGCACCTTCTGAATGCGCTCGCTCACGGCCGGCCCTAGCGGACGGGCAGCTGCAGCTTGCTGAGCATTTCTGCCTTGCTCTCCGGATCACGCGCATCGATGGCATGCTCGATCAGCCGGCGGGTGAGGTGAGGGCCGAATAACTGAATGAAATCATAGGCATAGTTGCGCAGCAGAGTCCCGCGCCGGAAGCCAATCCAGGTGGTGTGGATCGGAAACAGGTGCGAGGCATCCACCAGCGCCAGGTCGGCATCCAGTTCCGGCTCGAACGCAACACTTGCGACGATGCCCACGCCCATTCCAAGGCGCACGTAGGTCTTGATGACATCCGAGTCGCGGGCCGTCAGCGCCACCCGGGGCTTCAGGCCCTCGCGGGCGAACAGGGTTTCCAGCGAGGAGGGCCCGCTGAAGCTGAAGACGTACGTGACCAGGGGATACTTCTCGAGTGCGGCCAGCGTCAGCTTCGGAGCCCCCGGGCGGGCCAATGGGTGATGTTTTGGAACAATCACCTGCCGATGCCACCTGTAGACGGGCAAAAGCACCAATTCTGGAAACAATGCCTCGGAACCCGTGGCAATCGCCAGATGGACCCGATCACTCGCCACCATCTCGGAAATCTGCTCGGAGGTGCCCTGGTGCAGGTGCAGGTCAACCTCGGGATAACGCTTGCGAAAGGCCTGCACCACCGGCGGCAGGACATATCGCGCCTGCGTATGAGTGGTGGCGATGGACAGTGTGCCCCGCGCATCCTGGTTGAGGTCCGCCGCCACCGCGCGCAGGCTCTCGATCTCAGCCAGCGCGCGCGCCGCATATTCCAGCACTTTCGTGCCTTCCGGCGTCACGCGGGCGAAACTTCGGCCCTCACGCACAAACAGGTCGAACCCGAGTTCCTTTTCCAGTTCCTTGAGCGCACGACTGATCGCAGGCTGGGAGGTACCCAGCGCGGCGGCGGCATTGGTCACCGAGAGGCCGTTGCGGGCCACGGCGATCGCATACTGGAGCTGATGGAAATTCATGAGAGGCCTGGAAGTTGAGCCTTTTTATTATAACAAACAGTTATCAATCGTTCACACCGCGCTGTGTACCGGGTCTCGGGGTGTATACAGATTTAGAGTCGCCGGTCCGGACGGACCGGAACAGCAGTTAACGGGAGGGAGGCGCCGATGATCTACAACAGCATTCTGGAGACGATCGGCCGCACGCCCGTCGTCCGCATCAACCGCCTGGCTCCCGCCGGCGTAACGATGTATGTGAAATGCGAGTTCTTCAATCCGGCCTCGTCGGTGAAGGATCGCCTCGCGATCGCCATCATCGAAGACGCGGAGCGCAGCGGTGCGCTGCAGCCCGGGCAGACGGTTATTGAAGCCACCTCGGGCAATACCGGAATAGCACTCGCCATGGTTTGCGCGGCCAAGGGTTACCCCTTCGTCGCCACCATGGTTGAAACGTTCTCGATTGAGCGTCGCAAGATCATGCGCATGCTCGGTGCGAAGGTGATTCTCACGCCGGCAGCGGAACGCGGCAGTGGCATGGTGCGCAAGGCGGAGGAACTGGCGAAGAAGAACGGCTGGTTCCTGGCGCGCCAGTTCGAGAACCTGGCGAACCCCGCCTATCATCGCAACACCACCGGTCCCGAAATCCTGCTCGACTTCGCGGGCAAGCGCCTCGATGCGTTCGTGTCAGGGTGGGGCACCGGCGGCACGATGACGGGCGTTGGCGAAATGCTGAAGCTCGCGCGGCCCGAGACAAAGATTGTGATTGCCGAACCCGAGAATGCATCGCTGCTGGCCGGCAAACCATTTGCTCCGCACAAGATTCAGGGATGGACGCCGGACTTCATCCCCGCCGTGCTCAATCCCAAGGTCGCTGACCGCATCCTGCCGGTGAGCGACACCGACGCGATCGCAACGGCGCGCGCGCTGGCGCAGAAGGAAGGCATCTTCTGCGGCATTTCCTGCGGCGCTACCTTTGCTGCCGCACTGCACGTGGCGCGCGAATCCGCGCCGGGCAGCGTGATTCTTGCGATGTTGCCGGACACCGGCGAACGTTATCTGTCGACGGCGCTGGCTGAAGGCATCAATGAGGGGAGCGATCCTGAGCCCTGAAGCCAACAACGCCGTGCGCAAGTCCATCGCGCCGCCGTCGGCCGTGCGCTATGCATCGCTGCCCGATCCGTTCCACCTGCGGCAGGGCGGCGCGCTCAAGCGCGCGCAGATTGCGTACGAATGCTGGGGCAAGCTGAACAGCGATCGCAGCAACGCGATCCTGCTGTTCACCGGATTGTCGCCCTCGGCGCATGCCGCGTCTTCGCCCGAGAATCCGGAGCCCGGATGGTGGGAAAAGATGATCGGGCCCGGCCGTGCCATCGACACCGACCGGTTCTTCGTGATGTGCGTGAACTCGCTCGGCAGCTGCTTTGGCTCCACCGGCCCTGCCTCGGTGAATCCGGCCACGGGCAAATCGTATCGGCTGGATTTTCCAGAGCTGTCGGTCGAAGACATCGCCCGCGCCGGCTTTGAAGCCGCCCGCACGCTGGGCATCGAGCAGCTGGATACCGTCATGGGCCCGTCGCTTGGCGGCATGGTGGTGGTGGCG
>JBDSGY010000035.1:0-5236 GCA_039918755.1 Steroidobacteraceae bacterium | reverse complement strand
GCCGTTACCAGGATCAGCGTATCGCGCGCATCGGTCATCTGCGCAGCTGCGCGCACGGCATCCGAGAAGGCGATGGTATCGGTGAGCGCCCGATAGGCATTGCCCGCGTGATGGGCATGATCGATGCGCCCGCCTTCCACCATGAGGTAGTAGCCTTTGCTGTTCTTGCGCAGCACTTCGATGGCCTTTCTGGTCATTTCCGCTAGCGCCGGTTCGCCGCCTGGATCCCTGCTGCGATCCGTGTCGTAGCGCATGTGCGATGGCTCGAACAAACCCAGCAGATGCGACACCTTGCGCGTATCCACTTTAAGCAGGTCATCGCGCTTCCAGACGTATTGAGAGTCCGGCTGCGCGGCGAGCCATTCGGTAACGAGATTGCGGCCATCGCGACGACGGCCTTTGAGCGCCGGGTACTCCGGATCCGCAGTGCCAGTGTCCGTCATGACTTCGCGGCCGCCGCCCAGAACCACCTCAATCCCGTTGCCGGTCTTCTGGTGCTGCAGCAGCTGCGCGGCAATATCAGGCAGCGTGGCCGTGGGTGGCATCTGCCCCGCGTATTCCCAGTCACGATTGGGCGTGTGTGCGTAGTTGGAAGCCGGCGTTGCGTGCGTGACGCGCGTCGTCGTGACGATGCCGGTGGAGAGGCCCCGGACCTCGGCCTCTTCCAGCACCGTGCGCAGGGTGTGGCGTGCCACGATCGTGGCATTGCTCTCGTTTTCGCCCAACGCGGGACCCACCGAAAGCGCGCCGTCATTGGCGTGCCAGCCAGTCACCATCGCGGTGGCGGTGGGGGCGGAGTCGGATGTCTGCTGATTGGCTGAAAAGGTACGCACCAGTGCGGTGTTCGGAAACTCCTCGAAACTGAGGCGGTTGTCTTCCCCCGACTGACCTTTGCGCTGTCCTTCCAGGATGCGTGAGGCCGTGATGGTGGAGATGCCCATGCCATCACCAATGAACAGGATAACGTTGCGGGCACGGCGCGAACCCGGTGGACCGGCCTTGGCGCGTGCCGCTACGCGGGCCGATGCCTGTTCAAAGTCACTGAGTTCTGCGGCAACGGACTGCCCCCCCAGTGCCAGAACCGAAATCACCACCAGAACCCGTCCGCCGATGTGCATGATTGCGCCCCCGAATGCCCTTGGGTGATATTGCCCGATCAAGGCGCGTTAGTCGCCACCGCCGGCGACACCCGGCAAAAGGTCTGCATGTCACCCAATCATCGAACGTGGATCAATTTCGGCGCGATGCAGGCGGGATGGTTCGCCTGCGTGCTGGGTGCCGCGCATGGCGCCGCCTGGGTGGGTCCTCCGGTGGCGCTTGGCGTCGTGCTGCTGCATCTTGCGATGTCGCAGCATCGCAGCGCTGAACTTGCGCTCAGCTTCATCGCGCTGGGTGTGGGTGTGTCGTGGGAGACCGCCGCGCAGGCCACGGGCTGGATCCGTTACAACGCAGATGGAGCCTTTGCGCCCTGGTGGATCTTCACCATGTGGCCGATGTTCGCAACGACGTTGAACGTCTCCCTGCGCTTCCTGCATGGTCGCTGGCTGGCCGCCGCCCTGCTCGGCGCCGTAGGCGCGCCGCTGTCGTATCTGGCGGGTGCGCGATTGGGCGCCCTTGCGCTGCCCGACCGCAATGCAGCCGTCGCGCTGCATGCCGCGGGCTGGGCCCTGCTGATGCCCCTGCTGATCTTCCTGGCCGCGCGGGTCAGCCGCGAAGCGCAGCGCTGATTCGCAGCGGTGGCTCACCTGCGTGCACGTGGCTCGCAGCAAGCAGCTTTGCGATCTCCGGGCGGCACGAGCCGCAGTTGCTGCCCGCCTTCAGCTTGCGGCCTACTGCTTCAACCGTTGTGCAGCCGCCCTGCACGGCCCCACGGATCACATTGGCACCAACTGCAAAGCAGGCGCACACCGTGGGTCCCGGATCAGGCACATCCAGCCGCTTGCCGAGCAGGATGCAGCGACGGTCGGCGGGATCAAGCTGCGCATGCCCGAACAGGGATGCCAGCCAGCTGCGCCCCGGCAGGGCACGCTGCGCGACCATCAGGCAGGCCTCGAGGCGGCCGTTCAGCAGCAAGGCCGCGCGGTATGTGCCCGTCGCGCGGTCATCAAACTCGATCCAGTCTGCATGCGCGAGTTCAGGCAGTGCGAGCTTCAGCCATGCGGCATCGGGACGTGTAGTGCCCTGGCCCGCAAACTCCAGTCGGTGCGCGGCGTCCCCGTGCGAGTACGCCCACCACACGGCATCCGGAGGGCCCACGCGCTGCCGGGAGAGCAGGAAGCCCTGCCACTGCGTAACCACGGCTTCCATGCGCGCGGGTGTGTGCTTGAATTCCGGCTCGCCCGACAATGGATCCACGACCGGATTCACCACCGCGCCAACGCGCGCGTGGCCGGCGAACTGGTCATTCCAGTGTATAGGCATGAAGATCATGCCGGCCGGCAGGTCGCCGCTCGCACGGGCGCGGGCCAGTGCCGTGCCCCAGCGCGTCACCACGCGCAGCAGGCTGCCCGGTGCGATCCCGGCCGCCGCGAGGTCGGAGGGGTTTGCGTCTACATACGGCTCCGGCTCGTGTGCATTGAGCGCAGTCGCGCGTGCCGTGCGCGTCATCGTGTGCCACTGGTCGCGGATGCGACCCGTGTTGAGGATCAATGGATACTCCGTTGTGGTCGCATGCCGCGGTCCGCGTGCCGCGACTGGGATGAAGCGCGCCCTGCCATCCACTGTGGAGAATTTGCCATCGGCAAACGGCCGCACGCTGGCGCCTCGTGCGACCACCGGCCACTGCACGGCTTCCAGCACATCGTATTGGCTGACGCTCAGTCCACTGACCCCCTGCAGGTCCAGCTGCAGGCCGAACCGGCGCGACAACGCCGTCATGCGCGCATGCTCCTCGAAGATGGCCGCGGGGCCATCAAAAGTGAAGCCGCCTGGGAACCCGAGACGCTGCGCAACCTGGCAGATGATCCACCAGTCAGGTTGCGCCTGCGCAGGCGGTGACAGGAATGCACGCTGCCGCGAGATGTGCCGGTCGGAATTCGTGACCGTGCCATCCTTTTCCCCCCATGCCGCCGCCGGCAGCTTGATGTGCGCAAATGGCAGCGTGTCGTTGGCATCCACGCAGTCCGAGACGATCACCAGCGGACAGCGCGCCAGCGCGCGCTTCACCATGTCGGCATCCGGCAGGCTCACCACCGGATTGGTGGCCATGATCCATACAGCCTTGATGCGACCTGCGTCGATCGTCTCGAACAATTCGGTGGCCTTGTAGCCTGGGCGATCTGCGATGCGCGGGGACTGCCAGAAGTGCTGGACAGCGTTGCGATGCGCGGCGTTGTCCAGGGCGAGATGTGCGGCCAGCTGCGTGGAAAGACCGCCGACTTCGCGCCCACCCATCGCGTTGGGCTGGCCCGTGATCGAAAACGGTCCCATGCCGGACCGACCGATGCGGCCGGTGAGCAGATGGCAGTTGATGATGCTGTTGACCTTGTCCGCGCCCACCGATGACTGGTTCACGCCTTGCGAGAACATGGTCACCACACGCTCGGTGCCGGCAAACATCGCAAAGAATTTCTCCACCAGCGCGGCATCGAGGCCGCAGGCCTGTGCGGTTGCGGCGATGTCGGTGCTCGCGGCTGCGGCGACTCGCAGCGTTTCGTCCAACCCGGTCGTGTGGGCGGCAACCCAGGCCTCATCCACGCATCCCTGCTCGGCCAGCCACACCAGCAGGCCGTTGAAGAGCATGACATCGCTGCCACTGCGCAGGGGCAGATGCAGGTCCCCGGCTTCGGACGTTGCCGTGCGGCGGGGATCGATCACCACCAGCCGCAATCCGGGGCGCAGCTCCCGCAGCGCGAGGATGCGCTGCATCAGCACGGGATGGCACCAGGCGAGATTGGAGCCGACCAGCACGACCAGGTCCGCAGCATCGAGGTCGGAATATTCAACCGGCACCACGTCTTCACCGAAAGCGCGCACGTGGCCGGTGACGGCAGAGGACATGCACAGCCGCGAATTCGTATCGATATTGGCCGTGCCGATGTATCCCTTCATCAACTTGTTGGCGACGTAGTAGTCCTCGGTCAGCAGCTGACCGGATACATACAGCGCGACTGATCCGGATCCATGTGTATCGATGCACGCCTGGAGCCGCTGTGCCACGGCATCGAGGGCGGTATCCCAGTCCACACGCACGCCATCCACCTCGGGCTGCGAGAGCCGACCCTTGCCACCAAGTGTCGCGCCCAGCGCCGTGCCCTTTGAACAAAGACGACCGCGATTGGCCGGATGATCCGGATCCCCGATGACCGAGATCCGGCCGTCGTCGGCACGCTGCGCCAGCACGCCACAGCCCACGCCGCAATACGGACAGGTGGTGCGCGTCACGGTCATGCGGCGGATTCCGCTGCAGGTGGTTCGCCCAGCAGCAGCGCTTCGCGCAATGCAGAGACATCGCGCTGATTCTCGATCAGCTCGGCATACCAGCCTGAATTGCGAGTATCGCCAAACAGGATGGCGGCCTGGAGGCGGTTGTCCTTCACCCACAGCCGCTTGTAGATGCCCGCTGCGCGATCGGCATAGCGAATCGAATCCGACGAGCCGGCTATGCCATGTTCTCCAGCAGAGAACAGGTCGATGCCACTGACCTTGAGCTGCGAGGCAGGATTGGAGCCGCGATAACGCGAGACCCCGCGTTCGGCCAGGTGGGCGGCACAGACCCGTGCCTGTTCCCATAGCGGCGCAACCAGGCCATAGGTGGCGCCGCGGTGCTGCACGCATTCACCCACCGCGTAGATGGCCGGATCAAACGTCTGCAGCGTGTCATCGACGAGAATGCCGCGATCACAGTGCAGCCCGCAGGAACGGGCCAGTTCCGTGCGCGGCGTGATCCCCGCAGCCACCACCACCATGTCCGCGGCCAGGGCGCTGCCGTCCTCCAGCCGCACCTGCTGGACATGGCCGTCGCCGGCAATCGCTTCGGTGCGTGCAGCCAGGCGGAACGCGATGCCGCGGGCTTCCATCAAGGCCCGCAGGTAGCCGGCTGCTTCATCGTCAAGTTGCTTGTCCATGACCCTGTCACGGATGTGTACAACCGTGACGTCGAGACCGAGTTTGCGCAGCCCACCGGCTGCTTCGAGCCCAAGCAGCCCGCCACCGATCACCACTGCCTGGCGCGCATTCGCCGCAGCCTGCTGCATGCCGTCCACATCGTCGAGATTGCGGAAGTAGAACACACCCT
>JBDSGY010000034.1:0-4318 GCA_039918755.1 Steroidobacteraceae bacterium | reverse complement strand
CCAGACATATCGAGCCATTGCTCGCGCGTGCCAGGGCACCGATGGACAGCACCATGAGCGCCCGGCAGGCAGTGGAGATGGTGACTGCGCAGGCACTGACGCACCAGGCCGCAATATTCCTGCCCGGTCCCACGCCAGCCGCAGCACAGACGGTGTTCGGCTTTACGTTGCCAACGCAGATCGGCGCCGCCATCGAATGCAATACCACCGGCAGCAGTGAATCCACCCAGCAGCTGCGCATGGAGACCATCGTCTGTTCGGCACAGGCGCGGTTGCTGGTGCAGAGCGGGCTGGAGGTGGGCGACATCCGCTTCCAGCATCGTGTGATCCGCGCGCAGAAACTTCATCCGCTGCAGTTTGCGGCACGGATCAACGGCGTCGCGGAGGCCTACCAGCGTTACGGTGTGGCACTGCATGTCGCTCCCTTCGTCTGCAGGAACGCACTGGTGTCGCTCGATGGGTTCGACGCCCGCGTCAGCACCTGTGTCAGGCAGTACCGGCTGTTCGCAGGGTTGTATGACATTGCGCTCACGGTAACCAGCATCAACAGCGCACAGAGCGCCGTGGTGAGCCAGCTCGACCTGAACGGCGTTGGTTTCGAACCCGGCATGCAGTTCGCCCGCCGTTTTCTGGAGGCGATGCGATGGACGCCATGATGCTCGTGGAAGTGCTGGATGTGCACGGACACATCGATTTCCGGCTGCGAATCAGCGGCATCGGCGGGCAATGCCGCATCGGCAGGAGCCTGACCTGCGACGTGGTCGTGGACGATGCCTATGCGGCAGCCGAGCACACGCTGCTGACGCTGCAGGCCGACGGCCGCGTGCACGTGCAGGATCTGGCCACGCGCAATGGCACGCGCGTGGACGGGCTCAGGCTGGAAGGCGAAGAGGGCATGCTGCTCGCCAACGGCGAGCTGCTCATCGGCCGCACTCGCGTGCTGGTGCGCACTCCGGATGCGGCGCTTGCTCCGGAACGGGCATTCCGACGCGACCTCCTGCGTCGGCATCGCACCGCGCTGGCCGTCCTGGGCGTGGCGATGTCCCTCGCATTTGCGGCATTCCTGCAATGGACCGAGGCACCGGAGCGGCTGGCACCGCGCATCCTGATCGCGGAACTCGCGGCCATGTGCATTCTGGTCGTGTGGGTGGGAGCGTGGGCGCTGGTGTCGCGGCTTACTGTCGGTGCATGGCAGCTGCGCATGCACCTCGCCATCGCTGCCTTCTGTCTCGGCCTGTGGGCGTGGGGACACTGGCTCTACACCGTTGCCGACTTCGCCTTGCAATGGCGCGCGTTGGGCGTGGTCATGGCCGCCGCGGCCGCGGCTGTCGCATTGGTGGCGGCGTACCTGCATCTGCGCAATGCCACGCATCTGCGGCGCACTGCATCGTGGATGATGGCATTGCTCGCGCCGCTGTTGTGCGGGGGCGTATGGTGGCTGGCCGATCTGCAGATCAACCCGCGCACGGTAAATCGAGTCAGTCTTGGCGCCAGGGTCTTCCCGGCTGCACCACGTCTGGCTCCCAGCACCGACCTCGGGGATTACCTGACTGACATCGTCGCGCTGAAGCGCGAAGCCAATCGCACCCGGCAGGAATCATTGCTGGAGACGCCGATCTTCGACTCGGACGACTGAGGCAGTTCACGCAGAAGCCCACTTCCAGTCCCGGATCTCCGGCATGTCCTGGCCGTGCTCATTGATGAAACGGCGGTGTTGCAGCAGCTTGGACTGCAGCAAACGTTTCAGCTGCAGGCCGCGCTCGCCGGTTTTCGGCAGACGATTCACCGCACCCATCACCAGGTGGAAGCGATCCAGTTCGTTCAGCACCGTCATGTCGAAGGGGGTCGTGATCGTGCCTTCTTCCTGATAGCCGTGCACATGGATGTTGTGATGATTGGTGCGGCGATACGTCATGCGGTGGATCAGCCACGGATAGGCGTGGAACGCAAAGATCACCGGTCTGTCGGCCGTGAAGAGGGCGTCGAAGTCCAGGTCGCTCAGGCCGTGCGGATGCGTCATCGCCGGCTGCAGCTTCATCAGATCCACCACGTTGACGACACGGATCCGCAGTTCCGGCAGGTGCTCCCGCAGGATGGATACAGCCGCCAGCGTTTCGAGCGTCGGGACGTCGCCGCAACAGGCCATCACCACGTCCGGCTCGACACCCTGGTCGTTGCTCGCCCAATGCCAGATTCCCGCGCCGGCGACACAATGATCGAGTGCGGCCTCCATGGAAAGCCACTGAGGGGCCGGATGCTTGCCGGCGATTACCACGTTGACGTAGTGGCGGCTGCGCAGGCAGTGGTCCATCACGGACAGCAGGCAGTTGGCATCTGGCGGCAGATAGATGCGGACGATGTCGGCCTTCTTGTTGATCACATGGTCGATGAAGCCGGGATCCTGGTGTGTGAAGCCATTGTGATCCTGGCGCCAGACATGGGAGGTGAGCAGGTAGTTGAGTGAGGCGATCTTGCGCCGCCACGGAAGCTGCGACGACACCTTCAGCCATTTCGCATGCTGATTGAACATCGAGCCTACGATGTGGATGAAAGCCTCATAACAGTTGAAGAGGCCATGGCGCCCCGTGAGCAGATATCCCTCGAGCCAGCCTTCGCACTGGTGTTCACTCAGCATTTCAAGGACGCGCCCGTCGGTTGCTAGGAACTCGTCGTCTGCCAGCGTTGCGGCGTTCCATTGGCGCTGTGTCGATTCGAACAGAGCGGCAAGACCATTCGAGAGCGTCTCGTCCGGCCCGAAGACGCGGAAGTTGCGCTCTCCGGCGTTCAATTTCTGCACATCGCGCAGAAAGGGTCCGAGGACGCGGGTATCGCCCGCGCTGCGCGCGCCCGGCGTCGACACGTCGAACGCGTACGCTCGAAAGTCGGGCAGACGGAGGTCCCGCAACAGCAGGCCGCCGTTGGCATGCGGATTGGCGCCCATGCGTCGGATCCCGTCCGGAGCCAGGACCGCAAGGTGCTTCTCGAGCCGGCCCTGCTCGTCGAACAATTCCTGTGGCCGATAGCTCCTGAGCCAGTCTTCCAGCAGCTGGAGGTGGTCGGGATGCGTGGCGAAATCCGAGACGGGCACCTGGTGCGAACGGAAGCTGCCTTCGATCTTCTTGCCGTCGATCGTCTTCGGGCCGGTCCAGCCCTTTGGGGAGTTCATGACGATCATCGGCCAGCGCGGGCGCGAGCCTTCGCCGTGCAGGCGCGCCTGTTCCTGAATGCTCTGGATGTGCGTCATCGCCGTATCCAGCGCGGTGGCCATCGCCTCGTGCATCAGCGCCGGGTCGTCGCCCTCGACAAAGTGCGGCGTCCAGCCGTAGCCGCGCAGCAGCTGCTCCAGCTCCTCGCGCGGAATCCTGGCGAGGATGGCTGGGTTGGCGATCTTGTAGCCGTTGAGATGCAGGATCGGCAACACCGCGCCATCGGTTGCCGGGTTCAGGAATTTGTTGGAATGCCAGGCCGTTGCCAGCGGGCCGGTCTCCGCTTCGCCATCGCCGATCACGCAGGCTGCAATCAGCGCGGGATTGTCGAACACTGCGCCGAATGCATGACTGAGTGAATATCCCAGCTCCCCGCCTTCATGGATCGAGCCGGGGCACTCGGGCGACGCATGGCTTGGAATGCCGCCAGGGAAGGAGAACTGCAGGAACAGCTTCTGCAGGCCGGCCTCGTCCCGGCTGATGTCCGGATAGATTTCGCTGTAAACGCCTTCCAGGTAAGTGTTGCTGACCACCGCCGGCCCGCCGTGCCCGGGACCGCTGATGTAGATCATGTCCAGGTCATGCAGTTTGATGACCCTGTTCAGGTGGGCATAGATGAAGTTCTGGCCCGGGGTTGTGCCCCAGTGCCCAAGCAGCATGTGTTTTACATCCGCCAGTTGCAGCGGCCGTTTCAGCAATGGGTTGTCACGCAGATAGATCTGGCCGACGGAGAGGAAGTTCGCGGCGCGCCAGTACGCATCGATCAGATGCACCTCTTCTGGCGCCAGTGTTGGAGTGCTCAAGAGTTCTGAATCCTTCAGGCTGTTCCAGCCTGGAGCAGGGAAGTTACGGAACGGGCAATCATGAGCTGCTCGTCGGTGGGAATTACGCGCACGCGGACACTGCTTTGCCCGGTCGAGATGACGGCGGAATTCGCGTCATTGGCTGTCGGAGCAATGGCGACGCCCAGGAAGCCAAGTTGTGCGCAGATCCGGAGCCGGATTCTCGGGGAGCTCTCGCCAATGCCGCCCGCGAAAACGAGCGTGTCGAGGCCGCCCAGCGTCGCCGCGAATGCGCCGATCCACTTCCGTATCTGGTAACAGTAGAGCTCG
>JBDSGY010000033.1:0-7718 GCA_039918755.1 Steroidobacteraceae bacterium | reverse complement strand
GATTCCTACAACGCCAATCCCAGTTCCATGCGCGCCGGCATCGATGTGCTGACGCAGCTGCCCGGCCAGCCCTGGCTGGTGATGGGCGACATGGGGGAGCTGGGCGATCACGCCCGCGACAGCCATGTGGACATCGGCACTTACGCGCGCGCGCGCGGCGTGCAACGGATCTTTGCCACCGGGCCGCTGAGCACGCTGACGGTGGAATCGTTCGGCAATGGCGCCAGCTGGTTCTCCGATACCGACCTGCTGTCGCGCGCCGTGGATGAGGCGCTCTCCAGCGACGTAACGCTGCTGGTGAAAGGTTCGCGCTCCAACCGCCTCGAGCGCGTGGTCGCCCATTTGACCGGCATTCCCTCCAAAGGCACGCACTGATGCTGTACTGGCTGGCACAGCGACTGGCGGAGACACACACCTTCTTCAACGTCTTTTCGTACCTGACGCTGCGCGCGATCCTCTCTGTCACTTCGGCGCTGCTGATTTCGCTCGCGATCGGACCGGCGATGATCCGCTGGCTGTCGCGCTACCAGGTCGGGCAGCAGGTGCGCACCGACGGTCCGCAGACGCATCTGAAGAAGGCGGGCACGCCCACCATGGGCGGCGCGCTGATCATCGTGTCGATCACGCTGACCACGCTGCTGTGGGCGAATCTTGCCAACCGCAAGGTGTGGGTGGTGCTGGGGGTCACGCTGGCATTCGGTGTGATCGGGTTCTACGACGACTACCTGAAACTCGTCGTCGGCAATTCAAAGGGGCTGGCTGCCCGCTGGAAGTACCTCTGGCAGTCGGTGGCCGGGCTCGGCGCGGCGCTGGTGCTGTTCTACACCGCGCGCGCGGTGGGCGAGACCACGTTGTATCTGCCGCTGCTGAAGACGTTCGCGCTGCCGCTGGGCGCGGTGGGCTTCGTGGTGCTGACGTATCTGATGATCGTCGGCATGAGCAATGCCGTGAACCTCACCGACGGGCTGGACGGGCTGGCCATCATGCCGACGGCGATGGTTGCCGGAGCTCTCGGCATCTTCGCCTGGGTCAGCGACAACGTGAACCTGGTCAACTATCTCGGCATTCCCGCCGTGCCCGGCGCCGGCGAAGTCGCCGTGATCTGCGCCGCAATGGTGGGATCGGGACTGGGCTTCCTGTGGTTCAACACCTATCCCGCGCAGGTGTTCATGGGTGATGTCGGCGCGCTGGCGCTCGGCGCCGCACTCGGAGTCATCGCGGTGATCGTGCGGCAGGAGCTGGTGGTGCTGGTCATGGGCGGCATCTTCGTGCTGGAAACGGCCTCGGTGATCCTGCAGGTGGCTTCATTCAAGCTGCGCGGCAAGCGCATCTTCCGCATGGCGCCGATCCATCATCATTTCGAGCTCAAGGGCTGGGCCGAGCCGAAGGTCATCGTGCGCTTCTGGATCATCAGCCTGCTGCTGGTGCTCATCGGCCTTGCAACACTGAAGGTGCGTTGAACGTGGCATTGCGTGCGGTCGTGGCGGGTCTGGGCAAGACGGGTCATTCCGTGATCCGGCACCTGCTCGCGCGCGGCTGGCACGTGACGGCCACGGATTCGCGCAGTGAGCCACCCGGACTTGCCGAGCTGAGGCAGATCGCGCCCGGCCTGCGGATTGTGCTGGGTGGCCTGGATGAAGGGCTGCTCAGCGATGTCGACTATGTCGTGGCGTCGCCAGGCCTGCCACAGGACGATCCATTCTTCCTCACCGCGCGCAGCCTGGGCGTGCCGATCATCGGTGACATCGAACTGTTCGCGCGCAGCGGCGCGAAGCCGGTGGTGGGCATCACGGGGACCAATGGCAAGAGCACGGTCACGACACTGGTGGCGCGCATGGCCGAACGCGCCGGCCTGGGCGCCCGGGCAGGCGGCAACCTGTCACCGCCCGCGCTGGAACTGCTCGACGGCAATCCAGCTGGCGTCTATGTGCTCGAGCTTTCAAGCTACCAGCTCGAGACCACGCATTCGCTGCAGCTTGCTGCGGCAACCGTGCTGAATGTCACGCCCGATCACATGGACCGGTATGCCGACACGCCGGCCTACGCTGCCACGAAGGCGCGCATCTTCGATCGCTGCGGCGTTGCCGTGATCAACCTGGATGATCCGCTGGTGGCTGCGATGGCGCGACCCGACCAGCGCACCTTGAGCTTTTCACTGCATGCGGACCGGGGCGCGGACTACTGTGTGCGCAATGAGTCTGGCGCGGACTGGCTGTGTCACCGCGACGAGCCGCTGCTCGCAGTGGACAGCATGCGCATCGTCGGCAGCCACAATGCGGCCAATGCGCTGGCTGCGCTTGCGCTGGGCGATGCGCTGGGACTTGCCCGCGCCGCGATGATCGATGCACTGCGCGATTTCCCGGGGCTGCCGCATCGCGCCGCCTGGGTGGCGGATGTGGCGGGCGTGCGCTACGTGAATGATTCCAAGGGAACCAACGTGGGCGCCACCCTTGCTGCTGTGGCTGGATTCAAAGGTCCGCTGCTGCTGATTGCCGGCGGCGACGGCAAGAACCAGGACTTCTCCCCGTTGCGCGCCGCGTTCTCCGGCAAGGTGCGACAGGTGCTGCTGATCGGTCGCGATGCGCCACAGATCGAAGCCGCATTGCAGGGTGTCTGCGCCACCGAGCGTTGCGACACGCTGGAAGCAGCGGTGGTCGCTGCGGCACGTGCGGCGCGCGCCGGCGATACCGTGCTGCTGTCACCGGCCTGCGCCAGTCTCGACATGTTCCGCGACTATGCACATCGCGGCCAGACTTTCGCCGACGCAGTGCGGAGGCTCGCGGCATGAGCGGCGCCACGCAGGCCATGCCGAGGGCTGCAGCCCGCAGTGGTGGTGGACTGCGACTGGATCCGTTGCTGATCGGCATCGTCATGTCGATCCTGCTGCTGGGCCTGGTGATGGTGACCTCGGCTTCGATCTCCATCGCTTCCCACAATGGGGGCGATCCATTCAGCTACCTGAAGAGCCAGTTCCTCCTCGCGCTGGTGGGCGTGGCACTGGCCGCGCTGTTGTGTGCGGTGCCCACGGACCTGTACCAGAAGTACGCGAACCTGCTGCTCATCGCGGCGGCCGTGCTGCTGGTGGCGGTGCTGATCCCGGGCATCGGCCACGAGGTCAACGGCAGCCGCCGCTGGCTGCGGATCGCAGGCTTCAATCTGCAGGCTTCGGAAGTGGCGCGCATCCTGGTGCTGTGCTGGATCGCTTCCTATGCCGTACGGCGCGAGCAAGAACTGCACGAGACCTTCATGGGCCTGGTGAAGCCGCTCGGCCTGGTGGGCCTGTTCTGCGCAGTGCTGCTGTTCGAACCTGATTTCGGGGCCGCCACCGTGCTGTTCATGACGGCATTCGGACTGTTGTTCCTCGCCGGTGCGCGCCTGCGCTGGGTGCTTGTGTGCGTGCTGTTGGCCGGCGCGGCGTTTGGCCTGCTGATGGTTTCCGCCAGCTACCGCGTGCGGCGTCTGACCTCGTTCATGGATCCCTGGGCGCATGCGTTCGACAGCGGCTTCCAGCTGACGCAGTCGCTGATCGCGATCGGGCGCGGCCAGTGGCTGGGCGTTGGCATCGGGGAAAGCGTGCAGAAGCTGTTCTATCTGCCGGAGGCACACACCGATTTCCTGTTTGCGGTGCTGGCGGAGGAGCTGGGTCTGGTGGGCGTGGTGCTCACGCTCGGGCTGTTCCTGGCGCTCGTGTGGCGCGTGCTGTACATCGCGCGGCTGGCCTCGGATGCTGGCCTCAAGTTCCAGTCCTACCTGGCTGCGGCATTTGCGCTGTGGGTCGGGGCGCAGTCACTGGTCAACATCGGCGTGAACATGGGCGTGCTCCCGACCAAGGGCCTGACGCTGCCATTCATGAGCTATGGACGCAGCAGCCTGTTGGTGACGCTGGCGTGGTTCGGGATGGTGCTGCGCATTCACCACGAGGTGATGGTGCGCGGCCGTGGCTCGGCCAGCCAGTCGCGTCGTGATGCGGAAGGTGCGACGTGAGCCGGCCGGTACTCATCATGGCCGGCGGTACCGGTGGGCATGTGTTCCCCGCGCTCGCGCTGGCACGGCTGCTGCGCGCGCGCTCGCGCGAAGTGATCTGGCTGGGCACGCGCCGCGGGCTCGAGGCCCGGCTCGTGCCTGCCGAGAATTTTCCGATCGAGTGGCTGTCGGTGGGCGGCCTGCGCGGCAAGAGCGTCAGCACGCTGCTCGCGGCACCGTGGAATCTGCTGCGTGCGCTCTGGCAGGCGTTGACCATCATGCGCCGGCATCGGCCCGCCGTGGTCGTGGGGCTGGGTGGATTCGTGACCGGCCCGGGGGGTCTCGCCGCCTGGCTGTGCCGTCGCCCGCTGCTGATCCATGAACAGAATGCGATCGCGGGGTTCACCAATCGCTGCCTCGCGCCACTGGCCCGTGAAGTGCTGACCGCTTTCCCTTCTGCATTTGCAGGCGCTCGCAATGTGCGTGTGATCGGCAACCCGGTGCGGGCGGACATTGCCGCGTTGCCCGCGCCGGCACAACGGTTCGCTGGTCGTGACGGCGCGCTGCGCCTGCTGGTAGTGGGTGGGAGCCTCGGCGCGATGCGTCTCAACAGCGCCGTGCCACAAGCCGTGGCGCTGCTGGCAAGGAGCTCGGCGCTGCGCTTCACCATCCGGCACCAGTCCGGCGAGAAGCATATCGACGCCGCGCGCAGCGCCTATTCGCAGGCGGGCGTGAGCGGCGATGTGTCGCCATTCATCGCTGACATGGCCGAGGCGCTGGGCTGGGCAGATCTCGTGCTCTGCCGCGCCGGTGCGCTGACCATTGCAGAGCTGGCTGCGGCGGGTGTAGGCGCCGTGCTCGTGCCGTATCCACACGCCGTGGACGATCATCAGACGCACAACGCGCAGTTTCTGGTCGACGCCGGCGCGGCGCGCCGCATCGCCGATTCGGCAGTGACCCCGGAAACGCTGGCCGCCGTGCTGCTCGAACTCGGCGGCGACCGTGCCCGGCTGCTGGCGATGGCTGAGGCCGCGCGCGGTGTCGCCAGGCCCGCCGCCGCCCAGCAGATGCTGGATGCCTGCCTGGCGGCGGAGCAACGCTCATGAACGTGTCTTCCAGCACCGTTCTCAGCCGTCGTTTGAACGACGGCATGCGCCGCATCAACTGCGTGCACTTCATTGGCATTGGCGGCAGTGGCATGGGTGGCATCGCCGAGGTGCTGCTGAACCTGGGTTATGAAGTGCGGGGCTCCGACATCAAGGCCAACGCCGTCACGCGGCGCCTGGCGCAGCTCGGTGCGCGCGTGCTGCTCGGCCATGACGCCGCCAATATCGCCGGCGCGGATGTGGTGGTGGTTAGCACTGCCATCAATCGCGATAACCCCGAAGTGGCCGCGGCACTGGACGCGCGCATACCGGTCGTGCCGCGTGCGGAAATGCTCGGCGAGCTGATGCGCTTCCGCTACGCGATTGCCGTCGCGGGCACGCATGGCAAGACCACGACCACGAGCCTGGTCGCCAGCGTCCTGGCCGAAGGTGGCGAAGATCCCACCTTTGTCATCGGTGGCCGGCTCAAGAGTGCCGGCACCAATGCGCGCCTCGGCGCAGGCCGCTACCTGGTGGCCGAGGCCGACGAAAGCGATGCCTCGTTCCTGCATCTGCAGCCGATGGTTGCCATCGTCACCAACATCGACAACGACCATCTGGGCACGCACGGCGGCGACTTCCAGAAACTGCGCCAGAGCTTCCTCGAGTTCCTGCACAACCTGCCGTTCTATGGTCTTGCCGTGCTGTGTGCGGATGATCCGGAAATCGCGACCCTGTTGCCGCAGGTCGGTCGTCCGATATTGAGCTATGGCCTGAACGAGAACGCCGACATCCGCGCCGTGGACATCGAGCGGCAGGCGGGCCGCACACGCTTCCAGGTGCTGCGCAAAGGCCGCACGGATGTGCTGGACGTCACCGTCAACCTGCCGGGCATGCACAACGTGCTCAATTCCCTGGCGACCATCGCCGTGGCCACGGATCTGGGCATTGACGATGGCGCCATCCAGCGTGCGCTGTCCGGTTTCCAGGGCATCGACCGCCGTCTGCAGGTGGTGGGCGAGCTGCGCCTGCCCGACGGCGAGATCGTGGTGGTGGATGACTACGGCCATCATCCAACCGAGATCGCCGCGACGCTCGATGCGCTTCGGCAGGCATACAGCGGCCGCCGCATCGTGCTGGTGTTCCAGCCGCATCGCTACTCGCGCACACGCGACCTGATGGATGATTTCGCGCGCGTGCTTTCGCAGGCCGACACGCTGTTCGTGACCGAGGTCTATGCCGCCGGCGAGGCGTATATCGAAGGCGCCGATGGCCGCGCCATCTGCCGCGCGGTGCGCGGTCGCGGCAAGGTCGAGCCGGTGTTCGTGCCCACCGTCGAAGAAATTCCTGCCGCGCTGAGCGGCCTGCTGCGTCCCGGTGATGTGATCGCGATGATGGGTGCGGGCAGCATCAGTGCCGCTGCGCACGACCTGGCACCCCAGCTGGATGCGCTGCGCGTCTCCGGAGGTGCGGCGTGAATTTCACACTGCCGCCAGAATTTGCGCCGCGGGTGCGTTTGGGCGAACTGCTGTCGCGCCACACCTCCTGGCATGTGGGCGGGCCCGCCGATGTGTTCTTCATGCCGCGTGACCGGCAGGATCTGGTGGCGTTCCTGAAGGTGTTGCCGCCCGCCGTGCCCCTGCTATGGCTGGGCCTTGGCAGCAACCTGCTGGTGCGCGATGGGGGTGTGCGCGGCGTCGTGATTTCGACCCGTGACGCGCTGACGGCACTCGAGCGCCGCGGTGAGCGCGACGTGTTTGCCGAAGCTGGCGTGCCGTGCGCGAAGCTTGCGCGCCAGTGCGCGCGCTGGGACCTGGGGCCGGCCGAATTCTTCACCGGCATTCCCGGCACCGTCGGTGGTGCCCTGGCGATGAACGCCGGCGCATTCGCGGGCGAGACCTGGCGGCAGGTGCGCCACGTCGAGACCATCGATCGCAGCGGTGCGGTGCGCCTGCGTGCGGCGGGCGAATATCGCACCAGTTATCGCCACGTCGACGCACCCGCCAACGACGAATGGTTCCTCGGCGCCGAGTTCCACTTCGAGACTGGCTCATCGGAAGCCGACACGCGCGCGCTGCTGGAGCGCCGCAGGCAGACCCAGCCCATCGGTGAATGGAGCTGCGGCTCGGTGTTCACCAATCCCGCCGGCGATCACGCCGCGCGTCTCATCGAAGCAGCAGGCCTGAAGGGTCTGCGCATCGGCGGCGCGGTGGTCTCCACCAAGCACGCCAATTTCATCCTGAACGAAGGCGCCGCCTCGGCGCGCGATATCGAATCACTGATCGAACAGGTACAGCGGGAAGTGGAGCGCCAGCACGGCCGGCGCCTGACTCCCGAGTGCCGCATTGTCGGAGAGGCCGCCTGATGAAGCTCTCATATGATCGCGCCCGCATGCGGCGCATTACCCTGGCCAGCGAGTTCGGCAAGGTCGCCGTGCTGTACGGTGGCGCCTCGACCGAGCGGGAGATTTCGCTGATCTCGGGCGCAGCGGTGCTCGCCGCACTGAAGCGCCGCGGTATCGACGCCACCGGCGTCGATCCGCGTGATGAATCACTGGCCGACCTGCGCAAGCGCGGCTTCGATCGCGCCTGCATCGTGCTGCACGGGCCGGGTGGTGAGGACGGCAGCGTGCAGGGCGCGCTCGAATTGCTCGGGATGCCCTACACCGGC
>JBDSGY010000032.1:0-3515 GCA_039918755.1 Steroidobacteraceae bacterium | reverse complement strand
GAGGCGACGAGGATGCGGCGCCCTGACGGGGGCATCGCTTCGAGTGCCTCCAGGGCATTGCGCACCAGATTCAGCAGCACTTGCTGTATCTGTGCGGCATCCACCCGCACCAAAGGCAGGGCATCTGCCAGCGCGAATTCCAGGCGCGTATCGTGCGCGCGCGCATCCGCCTGCAACAATGGCTGTATCTGGCGGACGGTTTCGCTGAGGTTTGCCGGCAGGCGTTCGGTGCTTCTTTCCTTCACCATGCGGCGCAGCTCCCGAATGATCTCTGCCGCGCGCCGCGTTTCGTCGACGATCTCCCGGACACAGTCGCGGATGTCCTCGAGCTTTGGAGGGTTGGCCGCGATGAAGCGCTCGCAGGCGCGCGCGTAGTTGCTGATGGCGGTGAGGGGCTGGTTGACCTCGTGTGCGACGCCAGCCGCCATCTCACCCATCGTGGCCATGCGCGACACAGCCATGAGCCGGGACTGCGAGCGCAGCACTTCGGCCTCGCGCTCCTGCGCGCGATCACGTTCGCCCTGAATGACGGCCAGTGCGCGATGCTGCCCGGTCAAGTCGCGCAGGAATCCCACGAAGCGTGGCGATTCGCCGTCGTTGATGCGTCCCACGGACAGGGCAACGGGGATGATCCGGCCGTCCCGATGCAGCGCACACACCTCCCGTCCACGGCCGATGATCTGGGCGATGCCGGTCTGCAGGTAACGCGCCAGAAAGCCGGCATGTGCGCTGCGATCCGGTTCGGGCATGAGCCGGCTCACATCGGCACCCACAAATTCTTCCTGCGAATAGCCGAACAGCGATTCGGCAGCGCGGTTGGCAGCGTAGATCCGCCCCGCGTGATCAATGAGAATCACAGCGTCGGTGGCGGCTTCCATCAGGGCCTTGGCATCTTCAGAAGGCATGCAGCATTGTCGGCCAGGGCGCGCCCATATTCTCTAGGTAGTATCCGAAGCGGCTTCCGGAAGCAGGCTGCGTATGAGCCGCAGCAGTTCATCGGGGTCCACCGGTTTGCTGATGATCTGCAGCTGCAGGTCGCGAGGCAGCTCGACGATCGCGGACGAGGTGTCGCCCGTCATCAGTATGGCGTTGATGCGGCTGCCGCAGCGGGCCTGCAATGCGGTGATGACATCGGTACCCCTTTCGCCGCCCCCCAGATGGTAGTCGGTGATCACCAGTTCCAGACCTTCAAGGTCAGTGGCAAGCGTCACGGCTTCCGCCAGCGAGGCTGCCGCGGTGACTTCATAGCCTTCACCCTTGAGATACAGCCGCATGGCCTTCCTGACGCCGGCATCGTCCTCGACCAGCAGAACCTGGCGCTGGCGCCCGCTGGTCGGTGCAGTCAGGCGTGCAATCTTCGGGGTGTCGGCCGTTGCCGCCGCATCTGCTGCCGGTGCCATGATCGAGAATGTGGAGCCGATGCCCATCTGGGATTTCACGGCAATGTCGAGTGCCAGCAGACGTAACACCCGTTGCACGATGCTCAAGCCCAGGCCATACCCTTCCCGCGTGGCATGGGTGGATACCCCGATCTGGTAGAACTCGTCGAAGATGAATGGGAGATCCTGGCTGGAAATGCCGATGCCGCTGTCGGCGATTTCGATGCAGATGGCGTCTTCGACCTGCCGGCAACTGATCCGGACGCTGCCCTTGTCGGTGTACTTGAGCGCGTTGGAGACCAGGTTCCGCAGCACCTGAGCGAGCAGCGACCGGTCGGTACCGATCCCGACGTGCTCCAGCCGCACCTGCAGATCCAGATTCTTGCTGCTTGCGAAGGAAGAGAACTCGCCCTGAATTTCCTGCAACAGCGTCGCGACATCGAATTCCGTTCTTTGCACAGTCACTGCACCGGATTCCAGCTTGTTGATATCGAGCAAGGCGTTCAACAAACGAGTCATGGAGCCGATGGCCTGGTCCTGCTGCTCCAGGGCCTCTTTGCGCGCTGTCGTTTCATGTCCCGAACGGCGCAGACTGCCGTTGAGGAGTGCGAGAGCCTGCAGCGGCTGGCGCAAGTCGTGACTGGCAGTGGCCAGGAAGCGACTCTTGGCCATATTGGCGCGGTCCGCTTCGGTGCGTGCGGCCTGGATGGCAAGCTCCGCATTCTTGCGATCGGTGACGTCGCGAATCGCCGCGGCTACGAACACCCGTTCGGCATCGCGGATGGGACTGAGGCTGATTTCCACTGGAAACTCCGTGCCGTCCCGACGCCGCGCATAGAGATCCTGGCCCGTGCCCATGGGACGCAGCCGAAGATTTTCGCCAAAGGATTGGCGGTGGCCGACATGTTTGCGCCGAAAGCGCTCCGGCAGCAGCACCTCCACGGGTTGACCGACGAGTTCCGCTGGCGTGAAGTCAAACAGGGCTGTGACCTGTCGGTTGGCGAATTGAATCGTGCCGGCGGCGTCGATAACCAACATGGCGTCCGGAGCCGATTCGAGAACGCTGGGAAGCAGGTCGGGGGGAAACACGGCAGCCTTGGCGTTGTAAGGGCGGCGGGCTCCGCCCTGGCGTACTGCAGAGCATACGGCGTGACGGACCTTGTACGTACAATTCGCGATGAATCGTCGTCGGGGGACCGTGAACATGTCTGTATGGCACGACACCTACTGGTTATCGATGGTCATCCGGACGGGCGTCCAGCACGCTATATGCACGCTCTGGCAGCCGCCTATGAGGACGGTGCGCGGGCCGGAGGCCATGAGTTGCGTTCGATCAGGCTGGCGGGACTCAAAGTCCCGTTGCTACGCACTGGCGAGGAATTCCAGCTCGAAGCGGCGTCCGCGGTCATCCGCGAAGCCCAGCAGTCGCTCCTTTGGGCTGACCATGTCCTGATCCTGTTTCCGCTTTGGCTCGGCGCAATGCCGGCGCTCCTGAAGGGTTTCCTCGAGCAGGTACTGCGGCCAGGGTTCGCTTTCGCACCGGCGGTGCGCGGACGAATGCCACGCAAACTGCTCAAGGGCAGGTCCGCGCGAATCGTGGTCACGATGGGCATGCCCTCGCTGTTCTATCGGCTGGTTTACCGTTCCCACAGCGTCAAGAGCCTCGAGCGCAACATTCTCGCCTTCTGCGGCTTTGCGCCTGTACGGGTGTCGATCATCGGCATGGTGGAAGGCAGTGCCGCGCATCGCGCAACCTGGCTTGCGAAGATGGTCGCGCTGGGCAAGCGCGCGGGCTAGGTGGCCGGCCAATCGACGTCGATGACCTGCATCCGGAGCTGTGTCGGCTATCGACCAGCAGGTGAAGCGGAGGCTGGATCAAGGCGCGACAGATAGTCGGCGATGGCCTCGATGTCCACTGCATCCAGAGGCTCGAGCAGTCGGATGTGCCTGCGCGAGAATGTGGGTCTGCGGCCTTCGACCGCATCATGGATCTGGCGTACCACGTAGGCGTAATGCTGGCCTGCCAGGCGCGGATATCCGTCACGGCCCGCACCCTCGGCCTGCTTGCCGTGGCACGAGGCGCATCGCCCTGCGTACACCTCGGCTCCGCGGGCCAGGCGTTCCCCGGCTCCCAAG
>JBDSGY010000031.1:0-4926 GCA_039918755.1 Steroidobacteraceae bacterium | reverse complement strand
CCGCTTCGGGGCGCCATTCGTTCGCAGCCTGCAGCACCGGCTTGAGGTTGGTGTCCGGGTCCACCACCAGCAGCGGAATCACCCCATACAGCCGGATCGGCCGGTCGTTCTTCTTGCCTGCATGCGGCTGGATCAGCGTCACCGCCACATAGGCATTGGGCGACATCGCTGCGGTCACCGGAATGGTGATGCGCGCGTTCTGCGCAGTCGGAGTGACCCAGCGCGCGTCAAGCACGGCGCTGCCGTTTTCCACCGTCACCAGCGCGCGCCCCTGCGCGCTTTCCGGCAGCTGGATCGTGGCGGTATCGCCCACCTGATAATTCGCCTTGTCGGCAGTCAGGTTGAGCATCGTGGCAGCGGGACCCTCCTGCTCCCTTCCTTCACCCCGCCAGTACGGCCAGTCCACATAGAACACGGACCCTGCGCAATGCCCACCGCCGGCATCGCACACGCGCAGCAGATACCTGCCCCACTGCTCCTCGCCGAGCTTGAACTTCCACTGCGCGCGACCCTGCGCATTGGTGGTGACATCGGCTTCCATCACACGTGTGCTGTTCTCACGCGCAATGTAGGCCGCGAGCGAATCCTCGCCACGGTCCCACCACCAGCGCCACTCCACCTTGTAGAGCTTCACCGAGACCTTGCGCGATGGCGCTGCAGCACCCTGCGCGGTCACCGTCGCAAGTTCGACGGTTTGTTCCTGGTCCACCTGCAGCGTGGTGCGACCACCGTCGCCCGGCAGCTTCAGGCCGACGAAGCGGTCATACGGTGCGTAGCTGCGCGCTGCGGTGTTGGTGCTGAAGGCGCCGCCACGCTCGAACACGCGGGTGGTGAAACTGGCGGACAGCATGCCCGGCGCCGTCTCGCCCAGTTCAAGCTGCTTCTCGAACTGCGCGCTGCCGGTGGAATTGAGCTCCCCGGCAAAGATCTCCTGCGGCTCGGCCTTGAACATGCGCGCGGGATCGTCGAATACATAGCCCTTGAATGCCGCAAAGGTCGTCTGCGTCGCGGTCAGGCGGAGATTGATATCCGCCTTGAGTCCGCCCGCTGACGCACCGGAAAGCCACGCCGACTGCACCGCGCCCTTGATCGCCTTGCCACCACCGAGCAGCCCTTGGCCCGTATCAAGCTCGACCTTCAGCCGGTTCGGCATGACGGTCTCGATCTTCAGGGCCCGTGTAAAAGTCACACCGCCAAGCGAGACCTTGGCCGTCCAGTTGCCTGTAGGCGCATCGGCAGCAGTGCGCACATCGAAGCGATAAAAGCCGTCCACGGGTCTCGCGTTCACGATGGTCTGCGTGCTGCGCCCGCGCGGATCGAGCAACTCGAGCGTCGCCGGATGATTGGCGGGCAGCGTGCGCTCGCGATCGTGGATCACGAATGTCAGGCCCAGCGCATCGCCCGGACGCCACACACCACGCTCGCCATAGATCGCGCCTTTTAATCCCTTGCGGATGCTCTCGCCGCCGGCGTCGAAGTGACTCACCGGCAAGGCACTGGCGTTGTTCAGCTTCAGATAGGCGCGGCGGCCGCCTGACTCCGCGATGAGCAGGAACGGTATGCCGGATGGTTCAAGCGTCGCCATCCCGCTGCCATCGCTCTTGCCCGAGCCCACCAGCTGATTCTGGAAATTGCGCAGCTGCAGCGACACGCCGCTCTCCATGCCGGCGGTTGCCAGATTGGTGACGCTGACCAGCAGACGGCCACGGGCATCGGCCTTCGCCAGCAGGCCGATATTCGAGGCGATGAGGTTGCGCTGCGCCACCACCCCCTCGTTGTAGCCATACACGTAGTACGAGCTCTTGCAGGGGTCCTTGCGATCGCGCCAGCGGGCGGAGTAGTCGTACTCCTCGCCGTCCTCTTCGGCGACGCCGAAGTATTCTTCCGAATACTCCCAAGCAGTCTGCATGCTGCTCTCGCCATCTTCCTGGTCAACGAGCCGAGCCTCGGCGGTCGCCGTCTTGGGCACCTCCCGGGCACCCGGACAGCCGTACGCGGAATCCGCCGGCCGCAACTGCAGCGACAGCTGGATCAGCGCGCCGGGCTGCTTCTGCATCAGCTCGGTGACATCGATCTCATAGCGCTGCCAGCGGCCGGTCTTCGGGCCATTCAGCGGCAGGGTTTTGCGCCACAGATAACGCCCCACGCGTCCCATCTCGTTGCTGCCATTGAGCTGGTTCACCTGCAGGAACTGGGGAATGTTCTCCGCGTAGACACGCGTGGCCGTCACCTGCACCGAGCGCGCGCTCACTGCCTCGAAGGCGATGGTCTGCAGTTTCGCATCGGGCAGGATCACGCCGTTGCCCACGAAGCGCACCTGTGGCTTCTCGCTGGTGAGCGTCAGCGTATGCGTGGATTGCCCGGCAAGCCTCTCGCCCCGCGCATTGCGGATGCCGGCCGCCAGCGTCACGGTGACATCACCGCTCAGGTCTTCGGCCGGATACACCGTCAGGCGGTTGCCTTCGATGCGCGTGGTGAACTCGCCGGTCGAAAGCTGCACCATGCCTTTCAGGTCCTGCTGCTCATCCAGGCGATCCGAGAATGCGATCTGGATTTCCTTGCGGCCCTCTTCCTCGAGTGCCCTCGCATTGACCACGCCGAACTCGCCCACCGCCGGCACGCTGACTTCGCGGTCCTCGCCCTTGCCGGCACCGATCGGCCTGCCATCCAGCGCGACACGCAGCACTTCCGCCTGGGGCTGCCGCTCGATGCCCGACAGCGTGAAGCCATGCTCGCGCCCGTCACCCGAATGCGACCACACGGCCGGCAGCTTGTTGCTGCGATACACGGCGCTGAGCATGCGCTCGATCGCCGCGCCATCTTCAGCGTCGGCCGTGACGAGCTTGCCGCGCTGGATCATCCGCCGGTCGTTGGCCGTATCCGATTCCAGATCCGCCAGCGCAAGATCGTATTGCGGGGTCTGCACATGGAAGCTGAATTCATAGGGCTTGATGCCCCGCGGGATGCCGCCGAGCGCGTCGGCAGACAGCTTGACGTGATATTCCTGACCGGGCTGCAGCGCAGTCTTCGGCACCAGCACCAGTTCGCGCGGACCGCGGAGCGAAATTTCGCCGGCCACAGCCGGTTCGAGCGACAGCGTCGCGGCGGTCAGCGCTTTGGCCGCGGTCACGTCGCCCGAGAACAGCACCCGGATCTCCGCCTTGCGCGACACCACGCCACTGGTGTGGGCGACGATCACCCGGGACCACGCATCCGCCGAGGCAGGATCGAGCGTTGCGACCTTCTGCTGGCAGGCTGCCAGCAGCCACAACGCCCACACCAAAGCCAGCCGCAAGGAAACGCTGCGCGCCTGCATCAATCCACTCCCTGTCAGGACCGCATTGCCGCGGTTAGAATCACAGCATCGTACTACCGATCAATACAGCCGGATCAGGGGGAACGGGGAACATGCACATGATCAACAGGCCCGTATTGCCTGCCGTGATAGCTGCGCTATGCATGCTGGGGGGCTGCTCTAGAGGACCGTCTCCCGAGACGGCGAAGGCTGCAACGGCCGGCAAGGTCGATGGCGCGCGCATCGTCGCCGCCGAGAACAATGCCGAATGGCTGAGCTATGGCCGCACTTATTCCGAACAGCGATTCAGTCCGCTGGCGCGCATCAACCGCGACAACGTGAAGACGCTGGGCCTTGCCTGGTACCACGAGTTCGATGCCAACTCCGATCGCGGCATGGAAGCCACGCCGCTGATCGTCGACGGCGTGATCTATACCACCACCAGCTGGTCACGCGTGCATGCGCTCGACGCGAAGACGGGCGAGCTGCTGTGGAGCTACGACCCGCAGGTCGATGGCCAGAAGGCACGTGATGCCTGCTGCGATGTGGTCAATCGCGGCGTCGCCATCTGGAACGGCAAGGTGTTCGTCGGCGCGCTCGACGGCCGCCTGATCGCGCTCGACGCCAACACTGGCAAGGAAGTCTGGTCGGTGCAGACCACCGACACCGCCTGGCCCTACACCATCACCGGCGCGCCGCGCGTGATCAAGGGCAAGGTGCTGATCGGCAATGGCGGCGCTGAACTCGGTGTGCGCGGTTTCGTGTCGGCCTATGACGCCGACAGCGGCAAGCTGGCGTGGCGTTTCTACATCACGCCAAACCCGGAAGGGAAGCCGGACGGCGCTGCATCGGACAAGGTGTTTGCGGAAAAGGCAGCCGCCACCTGGTTCGGCGAAGGCTGGAAGCAGACCGGCGGCGGCGGCACGCCCTGGGACGCCATCACCTATGACCCGCAGACCGACCTCGTCTACATCGGCACCGGCAATGGTTCACCGTGGAGTCATCAGGCGCGTTCCGACGGCAAGGGCGACAATCTGTTCCTGTCATCCATCCTCGCGCTGAACCCCGACACCGGCGAATACGCCTGGCACTACCAGACCACCCCCGGCGACAGCTGGGACTACACCGCCGTGCAGCAGATCATGACGGCGGACCTCACCATCGGCGGCGAGAAGCACCACGTGGTGATGCAGGCGCCGAAGAACGGATTCTTCTATGTGCTCGATGCCGCCACGGGCAAGCTGCTCTCGGCCGAGAAATACGCGGCGGTGAACTGGGCTGAGAAAATCGATCTTGCCACGGGCCGTCCGGTCGGCGATGCGCGCATGCGCTATACCGGTGGCAAGACAACACGCCTCTCGGTGGGTCCGAATGGTGGCCACATCTGGCAACCGATGGCCTTCAATCCGCAGGAAGGCCTCGTCTACATCCCCGTGCACCGCGGCGCGTTCAGCTACCAGAACGATCCAAACTGGAAGTTCGTGCGTGGCCGCTGGAACCTGGCGCAGGGTCCCGGTGGCGGGTTCACGCAGCCGCGCGCCGCGCCGGCGCCCGACAAGCTGTCGGCAGCCGGCGAAGCAGTCATCGCCAAGCTCACGCCCGAAGGCGGCTTCCTGGTTGCCTGGGATCCG